>CAZNTY010000267.1:0-9096 GCA_964576085.1 uncultured Undibacter sp.
ACAAGACGCCGACCAAAGTGAGCCAGGTGCTCAATCCGGGCGACGTGATCTACGTCGAGCCGAGCAAGACGCCCGGCCAGTTCCGGCTGCACCAGATTCCGGAGGTGTCGGGCGCGATCGTGGTGATGGACCCGTGGACCGGACGCGTATTGGCGATGGTCGGGGGCTTCTCCTATGACCAGAGCCAGTTCAACCGCGCCACGCAGGCGCTGCGTCAACCGGGTTCCTCGTTCAAGCCGATCGTCTATGCGACCGCGCTCGACAACGGCTATACCCCCTCGACGCTGGTGCTCGACGCGCCGATCGAGATCGATCAGGGGCCGGGGCAGGGCGTCTGGCAGCCGGAGAACTACGAGCGGAATTTCTACGGCCCCTCGACCCTGCGCTTCGGCGTCGAGCACTCCCGCAACGTGATGACGGTGCGTCTCGCGCAGGACGTCGGCATGCCGCTGATCGCGGAATACGCGAAGCGGCTCGGCGTCTATGACGACCTGCCGCCTTACCTCTCGTTCGCGCTCGGCGCCGGCGAAACCACGCTGCTGCGCATGGTCACCGCCTATTCGATGTTCGACAATGGCGGCCGGCGCGTGAAGCCGACCCTGATCGACCGTATCCAGGACCGCTACGGCCACACCATCTACAAGCACGACGAGCGCGAGTGCAAAGGCTGCGACGCCCCCCAATGGGCCGATCAGCCTGAGCCCACATTGATCGACCGCGCGGAGCAGGTGCTCGATCCGATGACCGCTTACCAGATCACCTCGATCATGGAGGGCGTGACGATCCGCGGCACCGCAGGTGGCATGGAACGCGAACTCGGCCGACCGGTCGCCGGCAAGACCGGCACCACCAATGACGAGAAGGACGCCTGGTTCATCGGCTTCACCCCCGACATCGCGGTCGGCGTCTACATGGGCTACGACAAGCCGCGGCACCTCTCGTTCCCGGGCGGGGCGACAGGCGGGCATTTGTCGGCGCCGATCGTCAAGGACTTCCTCAAGGCGGCACTCGCCGACAAGCCGGCGGCACCGTTCCGCGTCCCACCGGGGATCAAGCTCGTGCGCGTCGATCTCAAGACCGGCATGCGCGCCGGCCCTGGCACCGAGAAGGCGATCCTCGAGGCCTTCAAGCCCGGCACGGCTCCGCCCGACGGCTATTCGGTTGTCGGCAGCGGCGGCGAGGGCGACGGCGTCCGGCCGGTGGGCGCCAGCGTCAGTCCGGATGCCGAGCGGGCGATCCGCTCCGGCGGCACCGGCGGCCTGTACTGAAGCCGCGCCGGTCTCCTATCCGGATTTCTCCGAGCACCGCCTGAGCCACGGCGTCTCATTCCTGGTCGAGGCGACCACGCCGCGGCGCACGATATATCTCCCGGTCGCGACCTCACGATTGTCGATGGTGCGGATGCGGTCATGGTCGCGCCGCATGGTGAGGTCCTGCTCGACGTCGCCGTTAAGCTTGGCGCGCAGAACGATGGTGTCGCCGGCGGCGCGGCGCACGCGCAGGATGACGTAGACGTTCGGCTCGGAATCCGGGCCGAGGCTTTCCGTGAACATCGGATCGCCGGTGGGCGACACCGTTGCGACGCGCAGATTGTTCGTTGCCGAGGTCGGCTTGTCGCAGTCGCGGGCCCAGGTTCCGAAAAAACCGAATGCGTCGAGCGTCTGGCGGAGTGTCTCGGCGCTCGCCGGCGCGCTTCCGACCAGCCAGCCTAGCATGGCAGCCGCCAGGAACTTTGGAAGCACGCCGCTCACAGGACCATAACCACCGTGATTCGATCTTAGTGCGAGGCGGCCCGACGGCAAGCGACGGGAAGGAGTTGCGCACCGCGCTTTTGAAGGTTATCTGGGGCGCGCAACGGAACTTCGGTCGAACATGCGCGCGGACACCCAGAGCCTCGTCGATGAGATCAAGCAGTCGATCGGACTGCTGAGGAGGCATCTTTGACGTCGATGCCGCGCGCCGGCGCCTTGCCGAGCTGAACAAGGATTCCGAAAGCCCCGATCTGTGGAACGACCAGGCTCGCGCGCAGCGCGTGATGCGCGAGCGCGATGCGCTGGAAGATCAGCTCGGGGCGATCGGCCGCATCGAGCAGGAGCTCGACGACCAGTTGACGATGATCGAGCTCGGTGAGAGCGAGAACGATGCCAAGGCTGTCGCCGAGGCCGAAGAGGCGTTGCGCAAGCTGAAAGCCGAAGTGAGGCGGCGCGAGCTCGAGGCGCTGCTGTCGGGCGAGGCCGACGCCAATGACAGCTATCTCGAAGTGCATGCCGGCGCCGGCGGCACCGAGAGCCAGGACTGGGCCGGCATGTTGCAGCGCATGTACACGCGCTGGGCCGAAGCGCACGGCTACAAGGTCGAGCTGATCGACGAGGCGGAAGGCGAGGGCGCCGGCATCAAATCGGCGACGCTGCTCATCAAGGGTCACAACGCCTATGGTTGGCTCAAGAGCGAGGACGGCGTGCACCGCCTGGTGCGCATCTCGCCGTTCGACGCCAATGCGCGGCGCCACACCTCGTTCGCCAGCGTCAACGTCTATCCGGTGATCGACGAGAACATCAAGATCGACATCAACGAGAAGGACGTGCGGGTCGACGTGATGCGGTCCGGCGGGGCCGGCGGCCAGCACGTCAACAAGACCGAATCCGCGGTACGGCTTACACACATCCCGACCAATATCGTCGTGAAATGCCAGCAGGACCGCTCGCAGCACCGCAATCGCGCGATGGCCTGGGATATGCTGCGTGCCAAGCTGTTCGAGCGCGAGATCAAGAAGCGCGAGGCGGCCGCGGAAGCGGAGCAGGCCGCCAAGACCGACATCGGCTGGGGACACCAGATACGCTCTTACGTCCTCCAGCCCTATCAGATGGTGAAGGACCTGCGCACCGGCGTCTCCACGTCGAACACCGGTGCGGTGCTCGATGGCGATCTCGACGAGTTCATGCAGGCGGCGCTGGCGCAGAAGGCATTCGGCACCAAGGCCGAAGTGGTCGAGGACGTGGAATAACGGCGCTCTAAAGCCCGCTCAGCTTTTCCCCGGCGCGCAGGAATTTCTGTGGATCGACCGCGGTGTCGTTGATGCGCGTCTCATAGTGCAGATGTGGGCCGGTCGAGCGGCCGGTCGACCCGATCAGGCCGATCACCTCGCCGGTGCTGACATGCTGGCCGACTTTCACCAGAATTTTCGACAGATGGCCGTAACGGGTTGAAAGGCCGTTGTGATGGTCGACCTCGACCATGTTGCCATAGCCTCCCTGCCAGCTCGCGATCGTCACAGTGCCGTTCGCGGTGACATGCGCCGGCTCGCCGGTGCTGCCGCGCAGATCGACGCCGGTATGGATCGCGGGCCCGCGCAGGAACGGATCCATGCGCATGCCAAAGGGCGATGTCATGTCGATCTCGCCGTCGACCGGCCGGCGCAGGGGAATGGTCTGCAGCTGGGCCAGTGCACGGTCGAACTGCGCTCGTGCAAGATTGACCCGGTACAAGTCGCGGTCGAAATTGCCCGCGCTCGGCCCGGGCGGTTTGGCCGGCACGAACGGGCCGCCGATGGCGCCGGTGATGTCGTCGCCGCGTTTGCCGAGATCAATGTGAAGGTCGGCGAGCACGCTGCGCACCCGGTTGAGCTTGCCTTCGATCTGACTGCCCATTGCCGTGAGTGCGGCGTCCTGCCTCTCCTCCACCTGATCGAGCGACAGCGCGATACGGTCGAGCTTGGCGGCGAGGCCACCGGACTCGAGCTTGGCGCCGCGGTCATAGGGGATCCTGAAGAATGTGCCGGTGTCACTGATCGGCGAGGGCTTCATCCGGCCGTGCGCAGCCTTCGGCGTGCGCTTGATCGCCGAGGGATCGCCGCCGAGGGCCGCGCTGCGCTGTTCGAGCGTGGCTTGCCGGCGCAGCAGGGCCTCAAGTCGCTGCTCGAATTGTTCCTGATCGAGCAATTGCCGGCTGGTGACGCGGTCGATCTGGGCGCGCAATTCCGCGATGCGGTCTTCGTAGGCGAACTGCATCTCGGCCTGGCGGCCGATCAGGCGGGTCAGCACGTTCTCCTTGAACGCGAAATAAGTTCCCGTCGCGACCGACCACACCGCCATCACCATCAGCGTGCCGACGACGATCCAGAACGCGACCGGCCCAATGCGCACCTGCCGGCCGGCATGGACCAGCGTGTATCCGTTCTGCCCCCGCTGCCCGTGGCGCGACACGCTCGCCGCAGAATGCGGTCGGCCCGATGTGTGATGATGGGAATGACTACCGGTCGGATAATGCGAATTCGACGACATCGACGCTCCGGCCGGACGGACAGGGACCAGCGTCGCGATATCAATCGGTTATGGTTAAGAATTCGGAAACGGGCCGCTCCCGTTCCTCAGAGCTCCTTGGCGGCGGCCAGAACCTCGTCGGCATGGCCCTCGACCGACACTTTGGGCCAGAGGCGCGCGATGCGGCCGTTCTTGTCGACGAGCACGGTCTTGCGGATCACGCCCATGAATTTGCGGCCGTAGAGCGACTTCTCGCCCCAGGCGCCGTAGGCCGTCAGCATGTCGTGAGCCGGATCGGAGGCGAGGGCGATCTTGAGCTTGTGCTTGAGCTTGAAGCGCTCCTGTTTCTCGACCGGGTCGGCCGAGACGCCGATGATCTCGGTATCGGCCTTGGCGAATTGAGCGCGCAGGCGGGAGAAGTCGATCGCCTCGCGCGTGCAGCCAGGCGTGTCGGCTTTCGGATAAAAGTAGATCACGAGGTTCTGGCCCTTGAAATCCTTGAGCGACACGGCCTCCCCGCCATCGCGCTCGAGAGTGAAAGCGGGTGCCCGATCGCCGGGCTTCAACTCGGCCGCCATATGCCTTCCTTTCGTCGCTTTCGCCCCTTGAATGGGGCCGGGGATGTCCAATAACGCCGCAAAGATATGGGAATCGTCGCCCGGCGGCGAGAGTTGCAGAATGATGCCGGGACGGCGAAGCTGCGGGGAAAAGCCACGCACGGGATGAAGGCGCACCATAACGACAGCGGCAGCGCGCACGCGGCGCAACGGTTCTGGCGCCGCCTGTCGAGCTACGGCCGCGCCCAATGGCACCGGTTTCGGCGGCTGGGCGCACGCCTTACGCGGCGGGCCTGGGTGCGCCGGACCCTATGGGTCGCAGGCGCCAGCTTGGCTGTCCTCGTGGTCGGCGTTCTGGGCCTGTGGTGGCGTCTCTCCCGCGGTCCGATCGGCATCGACATGGCGACGCCATGGCTGACGGCGGCCATCTCCGAGAATTTCGGCGGCAACCAGTCGGTCACCATCGGTGGCACGCAGATCGAGCGCGACGAGCACGGCCGCACCGCGGTGCGGATCGTCGATATCATGGTCCGTGATGCCGATGGCGCGCTGGTTGCCAGCGCGCCGAAAGCGGACATCAGTCTTTCGGGAACAAGTCTCTTGATGGGCCGCCTCCGCGCCGAAAGCCTCAATCTGGTGGGGGCCGAGCTTTCCGTGCGCATCGAATCCGACGGCAAGGTCACGGTATTCGCCGGCGCCAATACGCGCCCCATCGCGGTGGCCCAACCGCCTGCCGCGCCGTCGCCGGCTGTGGCGCCGCCGCAGGATTTTCATGAGGTCGCCGACATTGCGGCAATGCTCGCCTGGATCGACGGGCTAGGCATCAGCGGCCTTGACGGTCATGGTCTTGGCGAACTGGGTCTCAAGAACGGCAATCTCACCGTCGACGATCAGCGCAGCGGCAAGCGCTGGACCTTCACCCATATTAATCTCAGCTTGTCGCGCCCCAAGCTCGGCGGCGTGATCTTCCGCATCGAATCCGACAATGACGCCCGTCCCTGGCAGATCAGCGCGGCGTTGCGGCCGCTCGACGGGAACGTGCGCGCGGTCGGCCTCGAAGCCCGGCAGGTTTCATTGAACGATATTCTGCTCGCGCTGCGCCTGGGCGACGGCTCGATCGAATCCGACGTGCCGCTGTCGGCGAGCCTGCGGGGGGAATTCATGGCGGATGGCACGTTGACCCAGGCGCGCGGCCAGATTTTGGCCAGTGCCGGCTCCATCCGTGACCTGTCCGATCCCAATTCGCGCATCGACATCGAGCGTGCCGATATCCGCCTCAATTGGGACGGCCGGCAGCAAAGCCTTGCCGTGCCGTTCCAGATCCAGGCCGACGGCAACCAGTTTACCTTGCTCTTGCGGGCGCAGCCTGCGGCCGACAAGCCGGGGGTCTGGTCGCTGGCGCTCGACCGCGGTGATCCGGTCATTGATCCGGTGATCTTTGCCGCGCGCGGCAAGGCCGATGAGCCGGCCTTCGCGCTCAACCGGACGGTCTTGCGTGGCCATGCGGACACCGTGCGCCACCGCCTCGAAATCGACAACGGCGACGTCGGGCGCACCGACGTGCGGCCCGGCTATAACATCGGTGTCGCGCTCACCGGCAGTCTGGACTGGGATGGGCCGGAGCCGCGGCTTGCATTCGGCGTTGCCAGCACGCGTATGCCGTTTTCGGTGATGAAGCGGCTATGGCCGGTCTTTGTCTCGCCGAATATTCGCCGCTGGGTTGACGAGCGCATGTCCGGCGGCACCGTCGAGCGCGTTCTCATTGCCGGCAATGCATCGCTCAAGGTGATGACCGAGGAAGGTCTGCCCTTTCCGGACGAGGCGTTGTCGATCGAAATCGAAACCAGCGGCACGACATTGCAGCCGGTGGCGAAACTGCCCCCGATCCATGATGCCGATCTCAGCGTGAGGGTGAACGGCCGCATGGCGCACCTGACGCTCGGCCGGGGCACCATCGACGTGGCGCCTGGACGCAAGCTCAATATCGCGACCGGCTCCTTCGACATCCCCGATACCCACGTCAAGCCCTCGCCTGCGGTCTCGCGTTTCCGCATCGACGGCTCGGTCGGTGCCGCCGCGCTGCTGCTCGGCTACGAGCCCCTGCGTGGCCCGGCCGACGCGATGCTCGACCCGGCCAAGAGCCGCGGCACGGTCGCCGCCAAGGTCACGGTCAACCTCGAGATGGACCGCGATGCGGTCCACAACGTGACCTATGCGGTAAACGCCGACCTCGCCAATTTCGTCGGTGAGGGCCTGCTGCTCGGCCAGAAGGTTGAGGCGCAGAACCTGCACGTCGACGCCGATTCCAGGCAGCTTCAGGTCAAAGGCGATGCGCGGATCAACGGCACGCCGGCCACGATCGATTTTCATCAGACCGCGGGCGATCCGCTGGCGGACCTCCAGCTCAGCGCGGTGCTCGACGAGGCGGCGCGCAATCGACTGGGGATTCATTTTGGCCCGGCCGTCAGCGGCAATGTGCCGGTGCGGCTGGTCGGCCGGATCGGCTCCGACGACAGCCGGAACCAGATCAACGTCGACGCCGATTTTACGCCGGCGAAGATCGACGAGCTTCTGCCAGGATGGGTGAAGCCCGCCGGCAAGCCGGCGAGGATGACCTTCAGCCTCGTCAAGACCGCCAAGTCCACGCGTTTCGACAATCTCACGCTGGAAAGTCAGGGCGGCATCGCCAAGGGCTCGGTCGAACTCGACCAGACTGGCGAGCTGGTTTCGGCGATTTTTCCGGTGTTTGCCCTGTCGGGCGGCGATCAGGTGGCGTTGCGTGCCGAGCGCGCCGGCGACGGCACGATGCAGGTGCAGATGCGCGGCGACGTTTATGACGGACGTCAGTTTATCAGGTCGATGCTCGCCAGCGATCCGCCCCTCGCCAGACAAAAACAATTCGATCTCGATCTTGATGTTAAGATCGGCGCGGTCGCCGGCAACAACGGCGAGGCGGTCCGCGCGCTCGATCTCAAGCTGTCGCGGCGTGGCGGGCGCATCCGCGCCTTCAATATGAAGGCAAAGATCGGCCGGGATGCCGCGCTTAATGGCGAACTGCGGCTGCGTTCACGCGACAATCATCAGGTGATCTATCTCGAAACCGAGGACGCTGGCGCCTTGTTTCGCTTCACGGACTTCTATCCGCGCATGTTCGGCGGGACGATGTGGATGGCGATGGATCCGCCGACCCGGGACGGCACGGCGCAGATCGGCGTCGTCAACATTCAGAACTTCGTCGTGCGCGGCGAGCCGGCGCTCGATCGCGTGATGTCCGGCGCGCCGGAAAGAGCACGGTCGGTGGTCGAGTTCACCGAGATGCGCTGCGACTTCACGCGCGTGCCAGGACGCATGATCATCCGCGACGGAGTGGTGCGGGGCCCAAGCGTCGGTGCGACCATCGACGGGCAAATCGACCACGTCCGTGACGAGGTGCGCCTGCACGGCACGTTCGTGCCGCTCTATGGCCTCAACAACATGTTCGGCAAGATTCCGATTTTCGGCCTGTTTCTCGGCGGCGGCAGCAATGAGGGCCTGGTCGGGATTACCTACGAAGCGTCCGGTCCTCCAAGCTCGCCGCGGATCACCGTCAATCCGATTTCGGCGGTGGCGCCCGGCTTGTTGCGCAAGTTCATCCCGTCGCCGGGCGTCTTCGACCGCAATCCGGCCACGGAGGAGCCGCGGCCGGCACGTTAGAGCGGTCGGATCGGCGCTCAGGTCGGCTTGAGCAGCACGTGCTGTTTCCGCCCGAGCGAGAGCTTGATGACGCCGTCGGCGTTAATATCTGCCTCGCGGATGACGTGCTTGTCACTGCCGATGCGAATGTCGTTCACGGCGATCGCGTTGTTGGCGATGGCACGGCGGACCTCGCTGTTGGAGCCGGCGAGGCCTGCGGTGACGAAAGCGGCCAGCACGCCGATGCCGGCAGCGAGATCGCTGCGCGCGATCGGAATGGTCGGCAGGGCGAGCGAGGTTTCGCCTTGCTCGAAGGTCCGGCGGGCGGTCTCGGCGGCCTCGTCTGCCGCCGCGCGGCCATGCAAGAGCGCGGTCGCTTCGCTCGCCAGCACCTTTTTCGCCTCGTTGATCTCGGCGCCCCTGAGCGCGGCGAGGCGCGTAATCTCGCCAAGCGGTAGCACCGTAAACAGCTTGAGGAAGCGCACGACGTCGCTATCCTCGGTGTTGCGCCAGTACTGCCAGTAGTCGTAGGGACTGACCAGGCCGGCATCGAGCCACACCGCGCCGGCGGCCGTCTTGCCCATCTTGGCGCCGGACGATGTGGTGAT
>CAZNTY010000268.1:0-11409 GCA_964576085.1 uncultured Undibacter sp.
AAGGCGCCGGGCTTCGGCGATCGCCGCAAGGCCATGCTGCAGGATATCGCGATCCTGACCGGTGGCCAGGCGATCAGCGAAGACCTCGGCATCAAGCTCGAGAACGTCACCATCAACATGCTCGGCCGCGCCAAGAAGGTGATGATCGACAAGGAAAACACCACAATCGTCAACGGCCACGGCAAGAAGGCCGACATCGAAGCCCGCGTCGCGCAGATCAAGGCGCAGATCGAGGAAACCACCTCGGACTACGATCGTGAGAAGCTGCAGGAGCGGCTTGCGAAGCTCGCCGGCGGCGTTGCGGTGATCCGCGTCGGCGGCGCCACCGAGGTCGAGGTGAAGGAGCGCAAAGATCGCGTCGACGACGCGATGCATGCGACCCGCGCCGCGGTCGAGGAAGGCATCCTGCCGGGCGGCGGCGTCGCCCTGCTGCGTTCGGTGGAGGCGCTCAAGCGCATCAAGACCGAGAACGAGGACCAGAGGCATGGGGTCGACATCGTCCGCAAGGCGATCCAGGCTCCAGCCAGGCAGATCGCGACCAATGCTGGCGCTGACGGCTCAGTCGTGGTCGGCAAGATTCTCGAGAAGGATCAGTACAGCTACGGCTTCGACGCGCAGGCCGGCGAATACGGCAACCTCGTCACCAAAGGCGTGATCGACCCGACCAAGGTCGTGCGCTCGGCGATCCAGGGTGCCGCGTCAGTTGCGGGCCTGCTCATCACCACCGAGGCCATGGTGGCCGAACTGCCGAAGAAGCAGGCTCCCGCACCGGCCATGCCGGGCGGCGGCGGAATGGGCGGCATGGACTTCTAAGTCCGCCTGCGAAGCGATATGTCGAGGGGCCGCCCTGCAGGCGGCCCCTTTTTTTGCCGCGACGTTGCATTAACGTATTCATCTCAATGGAATGGTCGCGGTGCACAAAAAGTTCGATGTCATTGTGATCGGCCTCGGCGCAATCGGCGCTGCGACCATTTATCAACTCGCCAAATCCGGCCGGACTGTCCTCGGCATCGATCGTTTTTCACCGCCACACGACCATGGTTCGAGCCATGGCGAAACCCGGATCACCCGCCTCGCCTGCGGTGAAGGCGCTGTCTATACCCAATTCGCGCGGCGCTCTCATGATATCTGGCGCGAGCTCGAACGCGAAAGTGGCCAGTCGCTTCTTTCTCAAAATGGCCTCCTCGTCATATCGGGACCGGGCGAGCGCGCCAGCGCCCACGGCAACCCGGCATTTCTCGACACGACGATCCAGGCCGCATGTGAAAATCACGTGCCGCACGAGGTGCTATCGCACGATGACCTGGAACGTCGCTTTCCGGCATTCAAGGTGACATCGGAAGACCGGGCTTACTACGAGCCGGAAGCGGGTTTCCTGTTTCCGGAAACCTGTGTGCGGATTCAGCTCGACTTGGCAGCCAGGCATGGAGCCACGATCTATACGCACGAAACCATGCAGCAGTTCCGATCGCAGTCAGGCGGGGTTGAGATCGTAACGGATCGCGCAATCTATTCAGCCGACAGGATGGTGCTCACCGCCGGCCCTTGGCTCCCGGCGCTGTTGCCGTCCCGGGCACACCATTTTGCCGTACGGCGGCAGGTGCTGCTGTGGTTTGCGCTCGCGGACGGCGAGCCTTCGGCGCGCTACCAGCCAGAGACTTTCCCCGTGTTCTACTGGCAGCTTCCGCGCAGGCAGTCGCTTTATGGTTTTCCCTGGATCGGCGGTGGCGAGCCCGCCATCAAGGTGGCGACCGAGCAATACGATACCACCACCACGCCCGAAACCGTCGACCGCAAGGTATCGCCTGAAGAAATTGCGGCCATTCATGCCGACTATGTTGCCGACTTTATGCCCGGCATCAGTAACCGATGCGTGAAATCGGCGACCTGTCTCTATACCTGCACCGAAGACACCCATTTTGTCGTCGATACGCTGCCGGAAGACCGCCGCGTGATCGTGGCGTCGCCCTGCTCGGGTCACGGCTTCAAGCATTCTGCGGCGATTGGCGAAGCGATTGCCGAGGTTGCAACACGGGGGCATACGACCCACGTTTCGTTGGATCCGTTCAAACTGCCGGCGTGAACACCTATGGCTGCAAAATCAGGAAAAATACGCGTGGGCATTGGCGGCTGGACTTACGAGCCCTGGCGCGGCGTGTTCTACCCGAAAGGCCTGCCGCACGCACGAGAGCTGTCCTACGCCGCCGAGCGACTGACCTCGATCGAGGTCAATGGCACCTTCTACCGCACCCAGACGCCAGCGACCTTCCGCAAGTGGGCGAGCGAGGTGCCGCCCGGCTTCGTGTTCTCGCTCAAGGGGCCACGTTTTGCCGTCAACCGTCGGGTGCTGCGGGAAGCCGGCGACTCCATCAAGCGCTTCATCGATTCCGGCATCGCCGAGCTCGGCGAACGGCTTGGTCCTTTGCTGTGGCAGTTCGCGCCACACAAGAAGTTCGATGAGTCCGATTTCGGCGGCTTCCTCGAGCTGCTGCCTGGCAAGATCGACACGCGGCCGCTGCGCCACGTCGTCGAGGTCCGCAGCGACACGTTCTGCACGCCGGCATTCATTGCGCTGTTGCGCCGGTTCAACACGCCGGTGGTGTTTGCTGAGCACGCGACCTATCCGGCGATCGCCGACGTGACCGGCGATTTCGTCTATGCGCGCCTGCAGAAGGGCGAGGAGAAGCTCAAGCAGGGCTATCCCCCAAAGGCCCTCGATGCATGGGCAAAGCGGGCGCAAACCTGGGCTTCCGGCGGCGAGCCGAAGGACCTGCCAAAGGTGGACACCAAGTCTGCGCCGAAGAAGCCGCGCGACGTGTTCCTATATTTCATCCACGAAGCCAAGGTCCGCGCCCCCGCAGCGGCAATGGCTTTGATCGAAAGATTGAAATGAAAAAGGCCAAAAAGGCCAAGCCCAAAGGTAAAAAGAACAAGCTGCTCTTCACCATTGGCTACGAGCAGGCTCAGCCCGCCGCCGTGCTGGAGGAAATCGCTCGAGCGAAAATCAACCTCCTGGTCGATGTGCGCGCTGTCGCTGCCTCCCGCCGCCCTGGTTTCTCCAAGCGCCAGCTTGCCGCCGCGCTCGAGGACCGGGGCGTCGGCTATATTCATCTGCAGAAACTCGGCACGCCCGCGGAAGGCCGCCACGCCGCGCGCGCCGGCGACTATGAGACGCTCTGGCGCGTCTTCGACCAACATATCAGGAGCGCGCCGGCGCAAGCTCAAATCGACGAACTGATCAGTCTGGCAAAGTCAGGCCATCGGATCTGCCTGCTCTGCTACTGCCGCGATCCGGCGCATTGTCATCGCAGCCGTATCTCCGCGCTAGTAAAGAAGCGCACCGGTATTACGATCGGAAATCTGATCCCGCCGCTGTTCTGATCACTCGGCGGGCTGTGCTGCTGTGTGCCGCGCTTCAACACTGATGATGAGCGACACCAATGCCAGCGTCGCCAGGAACATCACCAGCGCGATGCCGGCATTGACGCCGAGTACGAGGCTGAAGCCGCCGGCATTGTGCAGCAATGAAATGATCGCGACGGCTGCTCCCGCGCTAATGAACAGCGTGAAATAGCGTACCGCGTAGACACGCCCGCGCCACGCATCCGCCGTGTAGCGGGCCAGGATGATATCGTTGACGGTCACCTGTCCGTATATCGCGGCGACAGAAACCGCGAGCGCGACCATCAGCGGCAGCCCGGTCGCATAGGT
Organism: uncultured Undibacter sp.; assembly: GCA_964576085.1. GTDB lineage: Bacteria > Pseudomonadota > Alphaproteobacteria > Rhizobiales > Xanthobacteraceae > Pseudolabrys. The sequence continues at coordinate 3,712 of CAZNTY010000268.1, forward strand.
CGCCCATAAATTACCGGCGAAACCGAGCGCAGTCACCGCGGCGAAGATGACGTGCGGGGGCACCCGCTCGACCAGCCGGCCGACCGTGAGCTGGGCCAGCGCGCCGCACACCAGGACCGCCGTCGCGATGCTGCCGACCAGCGCCAGCGGCACGTCATGTGCGATGCCTTCATCGACGATCTTCGGCAGGGCAATGGTGAGCACGTTGAACACCAGACCTGCGCTCAATGCGATCACCAAAAAGAGCCCAAATACCATTGCAGCGACCTTCGGCGTCAGCGGCACCGCAGGCTTCGAGACGCGCGACTTGGCATGGTGGCGGTCGTCCGGCGTCAGCCACAGATAAACGACGCCGGTCACGATGCAGAGAACGGCCGGCACAAGAAATGCCGCACGCCAGCTGATCCAGGCTGCCAGCGCCGCGCTGATGCCCGCGGCCAGGGACACGCCGAGATTGCCGCAGACGCCGTTGAAAGCGAGCGTCCGCCCGCGAGCGCCGGACGCTTCGATCAGCATCGCCATGCCGACCGGATGATAGATCGCGGCGAACATGCCGAGCAGGAACATGCCGGCCGCGAGCCATAGCGCATCGGGCGCAAAGGCCGTCAGCGCGAGTGAAATGCCGCAGCCGATATAAAACAGCCCCATCATGTTGCGTCGGCTCCAGCGGTCGGCGAGCCAGCCAGCCGGCAGCGAGAACGCGCCGAAGGCCACGAACGCCGTGCTCGAGAGCGCAATCAGTTCGCTGTAGGGCCGGTGATAGATCACCTCGAGTCCGATCACCACTGTCGGATAAATCAGCAGGACGAAATGATCGATGGCATGCGCCCAGTTGAGGAACGCAATCGAGAGCCGTCTGGCGGCCGGGTCGTCATGAGGAACGGCTGTCGGGTTCATTGCAGACTCACATAGGCCGAAAACAGGCCGTGATATAGCGCGGCAGGGCCGCCGGCACTATGCCGAAAACGCAAGGCTCGACATCACAACTCCAACACGCTTTAGTTGTATCCGGGTAGCGGGGTTGGGGAGCCCCATGCGTGCGCGTGTTGGCGCGGCGGTCTTCGCCGCCGCGACGTTGTGGTTGGGTTGTGTCATGTCCGCCGGCGCGCAAGACACCGGCGCTCGCTATCTCTTTTCCTCTGGCATCGACCTGTGGCGGAGCGGCGATTTCATGTATGGCGGCACGCTCTGGTCGCCAGGCGGGCTAAACCGCGAGGGTTTCACGCTCAAGGTGTTGGTATCGGGTGGAACTTACAATTACATCTCCGGCGCCCTCGGCGGCGCGCAGGTCGACGGCCGCGAACTGACGGCACAAGTGATGCCAGGTTGGCGATTCAAGTTTGAGCGAAGCGAATTGAAAGTCTTTGCCGGGCTCGACCTGCAAAACCATCACTTGAGTCCTGATGATCCGGACAGCCATCTGAAAGGCCGCGATACCGGCCTCCGCGGGGCTTTCGAGTTCTGGACGGAGCCGACCACCGGTTCGATGGTCGCGATTGACGGGTCGGCGTCTACCGTCGCGCAGAGCTATTCGTTTCGAGCTGCTGTCGGATGGCGCGCAGACAGCTTATTTTACGCCGGTCCGGAGATTCAAGCCTTCGCCAGCGACGGCTATTCGCAGCGCCGCGTCGGCATCCATGTCACGGCGTTCAGGACCGGCGAGATCGAGTGGTCGGCTGCGACCGGCTACGCACGCGACAGCGACCGGCGCGCCAGCGCCTACGTCCGCCTTGGGCTTTCGGCGCGCCGCTAATCCAGCGTGCGACGGAAGCGCGTCACGGCGATCGTCATCGCCACCAGCATCAGTATGAACAGGATCATTGCATCGTAGTGCAGATCGGACAGCGACGAGCCTTTCAGCATGATCGAGCGCACGATGCGGAGATAGTGTGTGAGCGGCAATACCTCACCGATCCATTGCGCCCACAAGGGCATGCCGGCAAAAGGAAACATGAAGCCCGACAGCAGGATGTTCGGCAGGAAGAACATCATCGACATCTGCATCGCTTGCAGCTGGTTCTGCGCGATGGTGGAGAAAGTGTAGCCGACCGAGAGGTTGGTCGCGATGAACAACGTGCTGAGCAACGCGAGCACCAGGAGGCTGCCGATCACCGGCACTCCAAACAATGTGACGCCGATACCGATGATGATCGAGGCCTGGACAAAACCGACCAGGATGTAGGGGACGATCTTGCCGATCATGATCTCGATCGGGGTGATCGGCATGGATAGGAGATTTTCCATCGTGCCGCGCTCAATCTCGCGTGTCACCGATAGCGCAGTGAAGATCAGCATGGTCATCGTCAGGATGGTGCCGACGAGGCCCGGCACGATATTGAGCTGCGTGGCGCCGGCGGGATTATAGCGGGCGTGCACGCGCACCTCGAACGGACCGCCGGACGCCGGATCAGGAATGGCGAGATCGTGCATCAGCGCCGTCTGCATCAGCGGTGAGATTGCGCTCAAGGCCGAGCCGGAGGCGACGGGGTCGGTGGCATCGGCGATGACCAGCATCGCCGGCCGGTCGCCACGACGCACGGCGCGCTCGAAATTCGCCGGAATCTCGATGGCGAACAGCACTTTACCCGAGGCCAGCAGCTGGTCGACCTCGGCTTCGGTTTTGGCGAGATGCGTGACCTTGAAATACCGGGTGTTCTCGAGGGCGGCGAGGACGGAGCGCCCGACATCGGAGCTTTCCTGCAACAGCACGGCGGTCGGTAGGTCACGCGGCGTGGTGTTGATGGCATAACCAAACAGCATGAGCTGCATCAGCGGCACCATGATGATCATGCCGAACGAGATGCGATCGCGGCGGAGCTGGATGAATTCCTTGAGCAGCATGGCATAGCTGCGGCGCAGGAACCCGTTGCCGCGCTCCCGGGCGCCTGACGCCATTGGCATGACATGGCTCATTGGAAATTGTCCTTGGCGCGGCTCATCAGGTCGATGAATACGTCTTCAAGCGACGGCTCGGACTTTTTCCATGTCAGCCCGGCACGTTTGCGGTAGGCGGCAACGGTATTATCGAGTGCCGCCGCGTCGCGGCCGGAGACATGGAGGCTGGTACCGAACGGTGCCACCATGTCGATTCCAGGCTTGCTGGTAAGCTCGTCGGACAGCGCGGCAAGACCCTCACCGTCCGGCGCGCTGACGACATAAGTTGTCAAGCCAGAGGCGGCGATCACTTCTTCGACCGTGCCGTGCACCAGCAACTCGCCGTAGGCAATATAGGCGATCTCATGACAGCGCTCGGCTTCGTCCATGTAATGGGTCGACACCAGTACGGTGAGCCCGTCGGCGGCGAGCGCATGAATTTCGTTCCAGAATTCACGCCGCGCTTTCGGGTCGACGCCGGCAGTCGGCTCGTCGAGGAGAAGAAGCTGGGGACTTGGCAATGTGCAGGCCCCGAGCGCAAGCCGCTGTTTCCAGCCACCGGACAGTTCGCCCGCCAGTTGCTCCTCGCGGCCGCCGAGTCCGAGCCGCTCGATCGCGTCGCGCGCCGCCCGGGTCGGATGCGGAATGCCATAGAGCCGCGCGACGAATTCGAGGTTTTCACGCACCGACAGGTCCTGATAGAGGCTGAAGCGCTGCGTCATATAGCCGACATGGCGCTTGATCTTGTCAGTCTCGCTGCGAATGTCATAACCGAGACAGGTGCCGTGGCCCTCGTCGGGCGTCAGCAGGCCGCACAGCATGCGAATGGTCGTTGTCTTGCCCGAGCCATTCGGGCCGAGAAAGCCATAGATCGTGCCACGCTTGACCTGCATCGACAGGTCGTGAACCACGACACGACCGCCGAAGCTCTTGGTCAGGCCCTCGACGTCAATCACGATGTTGGAGGCGTTCACTTCTGGGCCTCATCCGGCAAAGTCACTGTAACCGGCTGGCCGACACGGAACTTGTCCGGCATCTCCGGGCGCGCCTCGATCAGGTAAACGAGCTTCGCCCTCTCCTCGAGGCTGTAAATCACCGGCGGGGTGAACTCGTTGGTACGCGAGATGAAGCTGACGCGCGCAAACAGGTCTTTCTCGCAATTATCGCAAGACACCGCGACCCGGTCGCCAATCTTGATGATCGGAAGCTGTGCCTGCGGGGCATAGAATCTGATCTTGAGATTGCTCGGCGGCAGCAACGCCAACACCGGGCGACCTGCAGGTACAGTCTCGCCCTCGCGGTAATAGACCTGCTGCACGGTGCCGTCGACCGGGCTTTTCATGGTGCGGCGTTCAAGGCGCGTGCGTGCCGAGTTGAGCCGAGCTTGCGCCGAACGCAGAGCGGCCTCGGCGTCCTCTACTGTCTTTTGCGTGCCAGCAGCCGTCTTCAGCAGCGCCTGGGCACGGTCATAGGCCTGCTGCGCATTGGTCAGGCTCGCCTCGGCGGCTGCCACGTCGGCTTGCTGCAAATCGGGATCGACAGTGAACAGCATCGCGCCTTTAGCGACGGTGTCACCCTCACGGACCCTCAGTGTTTCGACGCGGCCGGCCTCGTCCGGACTGACGAAGATGAAGTCCGCTTCGACCCAGCCCTGCAGCGTGTGATCATTGGTGTTGGCACAGGCGGCCAACACCAGAGCCGCGGCCATGCATGCGAATATTCGAACCACGGTCATGTCGTCACGCCTTCCTCGGGCCAAAAATGAGATCGACATGCGCCCGCATCATTGCGCGGATATCGAGTGGCTCGTACTTGTCAAACAATCCGCTCCAGATGATGGCGACCAGGCCGGGCGCGGCGAGAAGTTGCGGAAATTTTGCCAGTGTCTCCGGTGCCCCCTTGCGCAGCAGCAGAACGCGCATGGCAGCAAGGATGCGCGAAAGCACTTCGCGGTAATAGAACTCGGCCAGCTTCGGGAAGCGGCGACCCTCCGCAATCATCAAGCGAATGACGTCGCGCCGGCGGGTCTCGAAGATCTCGTCGACAAAAAGATCGATCAGCTGGTCGGCCAACACGCGCATCGGGACGTCAGCATCCTGCATCGCCTCGATCGAGCCGACCACCGGCGTCAGCATGCTGCGGACCAATTCCTGAAACAGCGCCTCCTTGTCGTGTAAATAGAGATAGATCGTGCCCTTGGCGGTGCCGGCGCGCCGCGCAACGTCGTCAAGCCGCGCAGCGGCGAAGCCTTTCGTGGAGAATTCATCCAGCGCCGCCGACAAAATCGCCTCACGGCGCTCCATCTTGCGCACGGCACGCCGGTTGCTTCGCGAAGCAACGGCTTTGCTGCCTGGCCTTTTTGTCGTCGCCGCTCCGATCATCGCAGTATAAATGACTGACTAGTCAGTCATTTATACTGCGCCCGTACAGGGCTGCCAAGCGGAAAGTCATACAAACTTCAATAGCTTAGAGTAGCAGGGGTTCCACCTAAGCATGAGCCCGATATCGTGACCGCTTCTCTCCCGGAGCTATTCCACGCCCGTTATGCCGCGATGATTTAAGGACGCTGACGCGACAAGAGCGGGCCGGCCTGAGAGTCAACTAGTTCAGCGCTGTTTGCGCCTCAGCCCTTGGCGTCGCACAGGAAAGTGCGGATCACGCAGTCCTTGCCACCCGCCTTGTAGCAGGCCTTCAGCGCATCATTCTGCACCCGGCCGAGCCGCGCCCCCGACGCCCACCCTCTTGCACCGCACGGGTTGGTGCCGTCCACCGCGAAGGCCGAACAGCCGTGCCGGACCTGCGCCACCACCTTGCAGTCCGCCGCCCGGCATTGTTCGAGCGCGCTTTTGCGAGCGATCTGCAAGGTCGGCGAATCGAAGGCCTGGCCGTAGGCGCCGCAAGCACCAGCCGCGATCACGCCGGCCGCCCGCGCAGTCGTGAACGTTACGACCATCAAAGTTGTAATCGCCAGCACCAAGGCTGCGGCGACCAGCGCGCGCAGGGCCGAGGTGCCGAGGCCGATCCGATCAACGTCGTTCATGGCCGCGAGCTAAGGGCGAGTCGGGACGGCGATCAACGATTCGAGTCTTAACAGCGGGGAATTTCGTCCTTGACCGGAACTCGCGACTCGACTCCAGACATCACGCCGTTTCGGCACCGGCCTTCACGAGCGACAGCGCATCGGGCGTATCGACATCGATCAGCGCGCCCTCGCCGGTGACAGGCACCTCGGCGACCGCCTCCGCGAATTGACCGATCAGATGCCGTGCGCCGACATCACCACTGATTGCCATCAGGTCCGGGAAGAAGCGCCGCGCCCACACCACGGGATTGCCACGGCGCCCCCCGATGGTCGGCACCACGATCAACGCGCCCTTCTCCGGGTCGAAGGCGGCGATCAGCCTGTCGATCAGCGCGGCGGCGACGTGGGGCCTGTCAGCGAGGCAGATGACAGCACCATCGGCGTCCTGAGGCACCGCGGCAATGCCGGTGCGCAGCGAGGTGCCCAACCCCTCAGCATAGTCCGGATTGTGCACGAAGCGCACGTTGAGGCCCTTGAGCGCCGCCTCGACCTTGTCGCGCTCGTGGCCGATGACGACGATCACCGGCGACGCCTGCGAGGCCAGCGCCTGTTCGACAGCAATGCGCACCAGCGGCTTGCCTCCAATCTCGGCGATCATCTTGTTGACCGCGCCCATACGGGTCGAGCGACCGGCGGCGAGCACCACCGCGGCAATTCGCTTGCCCTGCTCCGTCACCGCCTTCTCGCGCGGCTGCGGCCGGGTGACGATCTCCATCAGAAGCCCGCCGACGCCCATGCCGGTGATATCCTCGCGCGCAACGGGCAGGCCGGCGAGGATCCGCATCAGCACCCAGTCGAAGCCGTTTTCCTTCGGCGAGCGGGCGCAGCCCGGCGCACCGATCACGGAAATACCTCGCGCCTTGCCGACCAGCATCAGGTTGCCCGGATCGACCGGCATGCCGAAATGCTCGATGGTGCCGCCGACCGCTTCGAGCGCGGCGGGAATGACGTCGCGACGGTCGGCGATGGCCGAGGCGCCGAACACGACGACGAGCTCGGCACCTTCGCGCAGCAGCTCATCGATCGCCTTCGACAGCGACGCCTGGTCATGCGGCACGCGGCGCTCGGCAATAATCGTGGCGCCGGCCGGCGCGATCCGCTCGCTCATTACTCGGATCGTCTTGTCGATCACCTTCGGCGCCAGTCCCGGCAGCAGTGTCGAGACAACGCCGATCTTGCGCACTTTGTAAGGCGCCACGCGGATGACCGGCTTTGCCGCCGCTGCAAGCGCCAGCGCGGCGTCGCGCGGCTCTTTTGGCACGGCGAAGGGGATGATCTTCACCGTCGCGATCATCTCGCCTTCAACCACCGGCTTGAACTCCGGCAGCGTGGCGAAGGTCACGGCTTCATCGATCCGATTGAGTCGGTTGACCGCGTCCCTGTCGATGACCAGCACGCCGGCCGCCTCGGCAAACAGGTTGCAGCGCCCGGTGAAGGCGCGATCAACACGCACACCGGCCCCGGCCACGGCCTGGGCGATGTCGGCGGCCGCCACGTCTTCCGAGATGTCGCCCGCTTCAAGCCGCGCGACGACGACTTCTCGGATGCCGGCAGCTTTCAGGGCGTCCGCTTCCTTCCTGCCGATCAGCGTGCCTTTCTTGAGCACGAGATTGTCCTTGCGGATGGAGTGTACCGCGGTCGCGCCGATTGCCTCGTCAGGTGAGACGCCGCCGAATTTCATGCCGCCTCTGCCGCCTTGTCGGCCCGTTGACGCAGCCGCGCCGTGATCTCGGCCATGATCG
>CAZNTY010000269.1:0-11298 GCA_964576085.1 uncultured Undibacter sp.
TTGCGCTTGCGCAGCTCGTCGTATTCGGCGTCGGTCAGGGTCGGCGCGTCTTCCTGGTAATAACGCTTGTCGGCGGTGCCGATCTCGAGCGCCAGCCGCATCAGCTCGGCCTTGGCCTGAGCCGGCGTCAGGTCGTCGACGGAAACATTGGAATAGTCACGCGACACCATGTTATTCGTCATTCCGGGCTCGCGGCCGAAGGCCGCGAGCCCGGAATCCAGATGCAAATTATGTCTCGCATGTACGTTTATCTGCTCGCCAGCCGAAAACAAGGAACACTCTATCTTGGCGTCACGCGCGATCTAGTACGACGAGTTTATCAACATAAAGCGAAAGAGCTTCCCGGTTTCACATCACGTTACGACATTCGACGCTTGGTATGGTTTGAAGTTTATGATGATCCAACAACTGCGATTGCACGCGAAAAGGAAATTAAAAAATGGCGGCGGGCGTGGAAAATCGCGCCGATCGAGAAAGAAAATCTTGACCGGAAGGACTTGTATCCCGAAATCGTCAAATAGCGCGCGCCTCTGGATTCCGGGTTCGGCCCTGCGGGCCGCCCCGGAATGACGGGGAAGGCTGCAGGCCTAGCTCGCCGCCTTCAGCAACCGCTCGGCCGCCGCCCGCGCCTCGTTGGTGATCTCGGCGCCGGCCAGCATCCGCGCGATCTCCTCACGCCGCCGGTCAGCGGCGACCTCGGCGACGCGGGTCGCGACCCGTCGGCCCTTGTCGAGCGCGTCCTTGCTGATGACGTAATGCCGGCCGGCACGGGCTGCAACCTGCGGCGCGTGCGTCACCGCCAACACCTGCACGCCGCGGGCGAGGCTCGCAAGCCGCATGCCGATGGCATCGGCCACTGCGCCGCCGACGCCGGTGTCGATCTCGTCGAACACCAAAGTCGGCGCGGAGCCGCGGTCCGCCAGCACCACCTTCAGTGCCAGCAGGAAGCGCGCCAGCTCGCCGCCCGACGCCACCTTCATCAGCGGCCCGGGCCGGGTGCCGGGATTGGTCTGCACCCAGAACTCAACGCGATCCACTCCGCTGGGGCCGGCCTCGGCATCATCGAGCTGGGTCGAGAACTTGGCGCGCTCGAGCTTGAGCGGCTTGAGCTCGCCATTCACCGCCTTGTCGAGACGAACGGCCGCCGCCTTGCGCGCCTTCGACAACGTCGCGGCGGCCGACCTGTAGTCCGCCTCGGCCTTGGCGAGCGCGGCTTCCAGGGCCTTCAACTGCTCCTCGCCGGCATCGATCAGGGCGAGGTCGGCCTGGTATTTCTGCGCGAGACCGGCAAGGTCATCGACCGGCACGTTATATTTGCGCGCGGCCGCGCGCAGGCCGAACAGCCGCTCCTCGATCCGCTCAAGCTCGGCGGGATCGTGGTCAGCCACGCGCAGCGCGGCCTCGAGATGGCCCCGCGCTTCATCGAGCAACGTGAGCGCGGCATCGAGTGCCTTCACCGCCGGCTCGATGAGTTGCGGAGCCTGGACGCTGCGCCGCTCCAGCCGCCGGATCACGCCGGACAGCGGCAGCACCGGAGAATTCGTGCCGGCGACCTGCTCATGGGCATCACGCAGGTCGCCAGCGATCTTCTCCGCCGCCATCATCGCCGCGCGGCGCTCGGCCAGCGTCGTTTCCTCGCCGGATTCAGGAGCGAGCTTGCCCAGCTCCTCGACCGCGTGGCGCAGAAAATCGCTTTCGCGTCGGGCGCGCTCGACCTCGGCGCGATGGGCCTGCACAGCGTCGGCCGCGGTCTGCTGCGCCCGCCACAGCGCCTCGACGCGGCAGGCATCACCGTCCAGCCCGCCATAGGCGTCGAGCAGCCGGCGGTGGGTCGCAGTATCGATCAGCGCGCGATCGTCGTGCTGGCCGTGAATCTCGACCAGTGCCGCGCCGAGCTCGCGCAACAGCTGCACGCTGACCGGCTGGTCGTTGACGCTGGCACGCGTGCGGCCGTCGCCGAACTGCACGCGTTTCACGATCAATTCGTCATCCGCGACAATATCATTCGCCTTGAGCAGGTCGCGCACCGGGTGCTTTCGCGCGATCTCGAACGACGCGATCACCTGGCCCTGCTCGGCGCCATGCCGCACCAGCGCCGCATCACCCCGCGCGCCGAGCGCCAGCGCGAAGGCGTCGAGCAGAATCGACTTGCCGGCGCCGGTTTCGCCGGTGAGCACGGCAAGGCCGTCGGCGAACTCAATGTCGAGCTTGTCGATCAGGACGATGTCGCGGATGGAAAGGCGCGAGAGCATGGGTTTTCCTCGGCGTCATCATCCGCGACCCGTCTACGCCAAGGCTTCGACAGGTCCGGACTGAGTCCGCCGTAGCTTTAGCGTAGGCGGAAAGCAGATGATCCAGTAACCACCGCAATCAGCGATTTTCACAAGAATCGCTCTGCGATACTGGATGCCCCGCTTCCGAGGGACATGACAAGAGGCGACCGTCAGCCCAGTCCGACGGTCTTGAACGCCTTGCTGATCCAGGAATCCTTGTTTTCGGCCGGCTCCCGCCCACCGGACTTCACAAGCTGATAGGCGTCTTTGTACCAGGGGCTGTCGGGGAAGTTGTGGCCAAGGACGGCGGCGGCGGTCTGCGCCTCGGCGACGATGCCGAGCGCCATATAGGCCTCTGTCAGCCGCTCCAGCGCCTCCTCGACATGGCGCGTCGTTTGATACTTGGTCACCACCACCTTGAAACGGTTGATCGCGCCGATGAAGTCCTTGCGGTTGAGATAGTAGCGGCCGATCGTCATTTCTTTGCCGGCCAGCTGGTCGCGCGCCATCTCTATCTTCTGCTTGGCGGCGTTGGCGTATTCGGTGCCAGGGTACTTGCGCGCCACCTCTTCCAGTGTGGCCAAGGCCTTCTCGGTGCGGGTCTGGTCGCGTGAAACGTCGGGAATCTGGTCGTAGTAGGAGGCCGCGATCAGGTATTGCGCGTAAGAGGCGTCGGGACTGCCGGGATGCAGGGCGACGTAACGCTGTGCGGCCGCGATCGCGTCGTCGTACTGCCCGGCCTGATAATAGGCGTAGGCGGACATCACCAGCGCCTTGCGGGCCCAATCCGAATAAGGCTGCTCGCGGTCGACATCCTCGAACTTTTTCGCGGCAGCCTTGGAATCGTGCTTCTCGTTGAGAAGATAGAGGCCTTCGTTATAGAGTTTGTCGGCCGGCTGGTCCGGCAGCACCTTGTCCTTGTCGAACAGCGAGCAGCCGCCCACCGCCGCCAGCAATGTGGCAGCCAGCAGGGTGCGCGCACCGGTCCTGCGCAAACGGTGAAAACTGGCAGCCAGATCCCGCGTCATGGTCCCCCGCGTCCGCGTTGATTTATCCGAAAAACGCGCCCGCGCCAAAAATTCGAGGCATAGCCTTACCGGCCCCATTCGGCTGGATTAAGGCGGCAAAATGTCAGGTTTTCAGGATACTTCCGGGCTATAGGCCGGAGCGACGATACCGCTCGGCATCTCGGCATGGCCGCGCGCACGGCGGGGCGTCTGCATGTCGATGAGCCGCCATGCCGTCGGATCGGCCATCAGCGCCGACAGCGTCGCGTAATTGAGACGATGGCCGCCGCGATAGCTGCGATAGAGGCCGAGCAAAGGCGCGCCGGCCAGAGCCAGGTCGCCGATCGCATCGAGCACCTTGTGGCGCACAAACTCGTCCGGATAGCGCAGGCCGGTCGGATTCAGCACGCGATCGTCGGTGATAACCAGCGTGTTCTCGAACGAGGCGCCGAGCGCGTAGCCCGAGCTCCACAATTTGGCGACATCGCGCATGAAACCGAAAGTGCGGGCCTGCGACAGCTCCCGGCGGAACGATTGCGGGTCGACATCAATCGCGAACGATTGCCTGCCGATCAGCTTGCTGGAGAACTCGATCTCGGCTTCGACGCGGAAGCCGTGCGCATAGGGGCGCAGTTCGCCGAAACTGTCGCCCTTGGCGACGCGGATCGGCTTGAGCACCTCGATGCAGCGCCGCGGCGCATTGAGCGTCGCAATGCCGACCTGATCGATCGCGGCGACGAACGGTTCCGCGCTGCCGTCCATGATCGGCACCTCGGAACCGTCGATCTCGACGATGGCATTGTCGACGCCAAGGCCGCGCAGCGCCGCCAGCACATGTTCTGCGGTCGAGCAGAGCGGACCGGAACTGTCCCCGAGCACGGTCGCAAAATCAGTTGCCGTCACGGCCCTGACGTCGGCGCGGATCTCGCGCTCGGGACGATCGGCCGTCGCGGTGCGAAGGAATGTGATGCCGCTATCGGCATCCGCCGGATGCAGCGTCAGAGTGGCGGATAGCCCGGAATGAACGCCGACACCGAAAACGGCAACGTGGTCACGGAGCGTGGTTTGTCTTGCGCCCTTGATCATTCAACCCCGCCCGCGCATCCGCTAGCTGGCGCGCGGTTCCCTCTTTTCAGCCAGTCAGGCCGCCCTCTCAGGGCCATTTTCGCGGTAGCGAAACGCGCCCTCACCCCAGCTCGAAAGCCCCTTTGGCTACCGCAACTTAGGCCGCAGACCTGAGGCCTCCAACTCACGTTGTCTTACCGACTGTTACCTGATTTTGCCGCATTTGACGGTCTTTGCCCCAGGAAAAGCCGAATACGGTAACCGCTCTGCGGTGATTTGGCCCTCCGGCCGCAAAACAAGTAAATCACAATTATATCAATAACTTATAAAAACGGCGCGCCAGGTGGATAAACCGGGCGCGCCGTTTCCATCAGAACCGACCTTTTTCTAGTTAGCCTGGCGGCGCAGGAAGGCCGGAATTTCGAGCTGGTCGTCCTCGCCTGGACTGTGGACGGGGGCAGGACGGCCGTGTGGGTCGAGCCCCTGCGGCGCCGGGCGTCGGGCGTATTCGGATACCGGCTCCGGCCCCTGGGCGCGCTGCGGCGGTCGCTTTGGCATTGGCATTGGCTGGTGGTGGGCCGTCTGGGGCGGTTGCGGCGCCTCGTCCCGGCGACCGCCGAGACCGACCGAAGCCAGGCGCTGCATCAGCGACATCCGGCGCTTTTCCGGATGGTCGGCGGTCAGTTCGCCACGCTGGGCTTTGATCTCGTTCTGCGCCGGCATCGGCAATTCATCGATCCGCGGCATGCGCACCGGCGTGACGGGCCGCTCGGCCGCCGGCGGAATGAAGGTCTTGGCCAGCGGAGTCTCAACCGGTGGTTCGTCCGCCGGTGCCTCGAACAGCGACGGCTTCATTGGCATCGGGCGAATGGCGACATCTTCGATTGCGGTTGGCGGCAGGATTGCAGCGGCGACGGCAGCCTGAGCAACATCAGCAACCGCAGCAACCGCAGAGGCTGGCGCAGCAACAGCAGAAGCCGGCGCAAGAGCCGCAGGCTGCGCGGTTTCGCGCGCCACGCGCTCGGCGCTGCGGCGCGCCTCGCTGCGGATCTTGCTGGTGATCTCGGCGGCGCGGGTCTCCGCCGGGGTCGGGCGCTGCGCGGCGCCGGTGGCATCGATGCCGGTCGCCACCACGGACACCCGGATGATGCCCTCGAGGCCTTCGTCGAAGGTCGCGCCGACGATGATGTTGGCGTCCTGATCGACCTCGCCGCGGATGCGGGTGGCCGCCTCGTCCACCTCGTAAAGGGTCAGGTCCTTGCCGCCGGTGATCGAGACCAGCAGGCCCTTGGCGCCCTTCATCGAGGCGTCGTCGATCAGCGGGTTGGCGATGGCGGCATCGGCGGCCGTGATCGCGCGCTTCTCGCCCGAGGCCTCGCCGGTGCCCATCATCGCCTTGCCCATCTCCTTCATCACCGCGCGCACGTCGGCGAAGTCGAGATTGATGAGGCCTTCCTTGACCATCAGGTCCGTGATGCAGGCGACCCCCGAGTAGAGCACCTGGTCCGCCATCGCGAAGGCATCGGCAAAGGTGGTCTTCTCGTTGGCGACCCGGAACAGGTTCTGGTTCGGAATGATCAGCAAGGTGTCGACATGCTTCTGCAATTCGACGATGCCGGCTTCCGCATAGCGCATGCGGCGGGCGCCTGCGAACTGGAATGGCTTGGTGACGACGCCGACCGTCAGGATACCGAGCTCGCGCGCGACTTTGGCGACGACGGGCGCCGCGCCCGTGCCGGTGCCGCCGCCCATGCCGGCGGTGACAAACACCATGTGAGCGCCGGTGAGATGATCGCGGATCTCGTCGATCGCCTCCTCGGCCGCGGCGCGGCCGACTTCCGGCTGAGACCCGGCGCCAAGGCCCTCCGTCACCTGCACGCCCATCTGGATGATGCGTTCGGCCTTCGACATGGTCAGCGCCTGGGCATCGGTATTGGCGACGACGAAATCGACGCCCTGCAGCCCGGCTGCGATCATGTTGTTGACCGCGTTGCCTCCGGCGCCGCCGACGCCGAATACGGTGATGCGCGGCTTCATTTCGCGAATGTCGGGGATTTTCAGGTTGATGCTCATCAGTTGCCTCTCATGTGCAGGTGCCGGTCCGCCGCCGACACGCATGACGTTGGAATTGGGGTCAGAAGCTTTCGCGCAGCCATCGTCCGACCTTCGCCATATAGCCGCCCGTTCCTGTCATTGGGTGCCGCGTTCGGCGCGGCTTGAAATGTTCGAGATGCGCCGACTGGGGGTAGATCAAGAGACCGGCGGCGACCGCGAAGGCCGGGCCTTTGGCCGAATCGGGAAGCCCAGCCAGTCCGAGCGGACGTCCGATCCGTACCGGCCGGCCCAGCACGCGCGCGGCCAGCTCGGGCAGCCCGACGAGCTGCGACGCGCCGCCGGTCAATACGATGCGGGCGCGTGGCTCGGCGGCAAACGGCGACGCGGCAAGACGGTCGCGTACCATCTCCAGGATTTCCTCGACACGCGGCTTGATCATGTGCACGAGCGTCTCCCGAGAGACGAATTGCGGCGGCTCGCGCTCGTCTTCACCGACCGAAGGCACGGTGATCATGTCGCGAGAATCCGAATCACCGGACAAGACACTGCCATAGAACGTCTTGATTCGCTCGGCGTTGCTGATCCGGGCGTTTAGCCCGCGGGCGAGGTCCATCGTCACGTGATGGCCGCCGAGCGCGAAGCCGTCGGCATGGATGAAACGGCCGCCCGAAAACACCGCGGTCGTCGTGGTTCCCGCGCCCATGTCGATCACTGCCGCGCCGAGGTCAGCCTCGTCGTCTGCCAGCACAGACAGGCCGGCCATGTAGGGGGACGCCACCATTGCCTCGACCTCGAGGTGACTGCGTTCGACCGTCAGCATCAGGTTGCGCGCGACCGCGGCATCCGCCGTCACCATGTGCATGTCGACGCCGAAGCGGCGCCCGATCATGCCGCGCGGATTGCGGATGCCGGTCGCGGCGTCGAGCGCGTAGCCAATCGGCAGCGAATGCAGCACGACACGGCCATCGCGCACCGAATGGCGGCTCGCCGCCGCGAGCACACGCGCAATGTCGCCGTCGGTGACATCCGCACCGCCGAGATCAATCGAGGCGTTGAACAGCTCGCTACCGAGCCGTCCGCCCGACAGCGACACCACGACCGATTCAAGCTGAACCTCGGCACGGCTTTCGGCCATGTCGATCGCATGGCGAACCATCTCCTCGGCTGCGTCCAGGTCGATGACAGCGCCGGCCTTCATGCCACGCGCCGCCGTGTGGCCGAACCCCATGACCTGCACGCCGTGGCTGCGCCGGCGGAGCACGTCCTGCGGCGGCCGCGGCGCAAGGCGCGCGACCAGGCAGACCACCTTCGACGTGCCGATATCGAGCGCAGCGACCGTCGCGGTGCGACGCGGCGACACCGGCTTCATCTTCGGAGTCAGACCGAAATGGAGAACGGCCATGCGACCTTCGTGCCGTGCGGGCCGAAATCGGAATTGCGCGCTCAAAGGGCAGCCGCCCGCACGCGGCGCCGCTTAACGGAGTCTTGAGAGGATTTGGTAAATGAAGGGTAAAGTTTAACAAAAATGCCCTTCAGAATCGGCCTTGACTCCAAGCATTAGGAATGTTCATGATATGTTCTCAATCTGCTAGGGGCATACCTTCATGGCCACCAATCCGCCCAAAGGCGATCACCGTCGCGTCGGCGAGGTTCGTCAGCGGTCACAAACCTACAATCCCAAGACTGAGCAGTGGGTGAAGCGTGACACCGGAACCGGCCGTTTCCTCGATGTGAAACAGGACGGCATCAAGTTCAAAGGCGTGCGGCGGGAAAAGTGAGGTCCCGTGTGTTTCTCGGGACATCGGGCTCATGTTTCTCATTCATAACGAACAAACTAAGCTCACGGCAAACTGGCTCAATGCACTCGCCGCCGCGACCGTGGCCGCCGGCGTGTTCGCACCCATTGCGGCACTGATCTACGGCCTGTCGCAGACGCCGCCGGCAGGCCTTCAGATGCCGCTGCTGACGGCCGCTTGTTTTATCTTTGGAGCGTTTTACATTTGTTGGGACGGCTCGCCCTTCGGAGACTGCGCGAATGATTTTGCACAGCATGACACCGTTCGACATCTACGTGCTGTTGCTGCCCGGCGCCGTGGCGGCGCTCGGTCTCGGCGTTTACTGGCTCACCGACTGGATGGACCGTCGCGACGACGCACACCAACATCATCCAGCTGAATAAGTCGCTCCCCTTCGCGTCACCGCGGCGCGACGCTGCCGATCCATCATCTTCGGAGTCGGGCGGCAGGGTGACGATCAGGCGTCGCTGTCTTTCTTCTTCGGCTTCTTCAGCAGTTCCTTGACCTGGTCAGCGCGGGCCTTCGCGGCGTCGTCCGATAGCCGCACGATCACCCGATCCGGCAGCCGCAGGTCGATCGCGGTGATGTCGCGCGACAGGATCTTCTTGTCGCGGTCGAGTGCAACCAAGGTCTGCAGTGCCTGCTCGACGTCGGCCTCCGGCAGCCGCACATCGATGCCGCTTTTGAGCCGCAGAGTCCAGCGCCGCTCGGCAATTAGCACCGCGGCCTCGACACCGTCGCGGATCAGCGGATAGCGGCTCACCGTCGCAAGAAAATCCCGCGCCTGGTACTCGGCGCCGACGCCGACAACGAGCGGCAGCTCGGCAAAGCGCGAGCCATCGAAAGGCTCCAGCACCATGCCGTCGGCCGCGATCACGCTGACGCGGCCATCCTTCTGCCATAGCGCGAGCGGCAAACGTTCGGTAATGCCGATCTGCAGATGGCCCGGATAGAGCTTGAGCACGGTGGCGTCTGAGATCCATGGATTGCGCATCAGCGCCGCGCGCGCCGTGGCGGCATCGAGGCACGGCAATGAAGAACCATCATCGACCCCGGCAAGCGCGAGGATTGCGCTGCGGCTAAGCTCGTTGCTGCCGGTGAGCGCGACCGAGGCGATGCGAAGCCCGGCACGATTGGCGAGCGCGTCGCAGGCGTGATGCAGCTCAGCGGCAATCTCGACGACGTGCCCCCCGGCCGTCACCCCGTAGCCGACACTGCCAAGCACGATCAGCGCCGCGCCGCAGGAGCCGATGCCGCGCGGCACCTCGACATCGAACAGCGGCGTCAGCCAGCGCCGCGCAAGGCGCTGAACCTGGCGCTGCGCGCGCGCCAGCGTCCCGCCTTTCGGCACGAACGATTGAGCGAAGCGTCGGCGGCGGTTCATCGCAGGCTTTCAAACACGACGCGGGAAAAATCCGTCCCGGCACGCACCGGCGCGCGGCCGCCCGCAGCGAGCAGTCTTGAAACTATTTGGTAAACAAAGATGAAATCCGGTGGGACCGGCTGTCGGCTCTGGGCAGACAACGTTCCCTTGAAAGAGGAAGGGAACGCTAGCGGTCAAGCGAGGCGTCCTCGACCATGAAGCGCACCAGCTCGGGAAAACTGATGCCGGCATGCGCGGCCATCTCCGGGACCAGCGAGGTCGACGTCATGCCGGGCTGGGTGTTGACCTCGAGGCAGATCACGCCATCGGGCCCCTGGCGGTCGTCGTAGCGAAAATCGGCGCGCGTGACGCCGCGGCAGCCAAGCGCGCGGTGCGCGGCGAGCGCGAGCTCCCGGCAACGCTCATAAACCTCCGGCGGCACCGGCGCCGGCAGCAGGTGGCGCGAGCCGCCCGGCGCATATTTCGCCTCGTAGTCGTAGAAGCGCGTGGTCGGCACGATCTCGATCACGCCGAGCGGCTCGTTTCCCATCACCGCGCAGGTGAGTTCCTTGCCGGGGATAAACGGCTCGACCAGAACTGTCTCGCCAAACGCCCAGTCAGTCCGGGTCAACTCCTGCGGCGGATGCGCGTGGTCCCGCTGCACGATAAAGACCCCGACGCTTGAGCCTTCCGCGATCGGCTTGATGACGTAAGGCGGCTTGATCAGATGGCGCTTCGCCGCCTCGGCGCGCGCCGCGACCATGCCGCCCGGAACCGGCACGCCCGCCGCCTTCAGCACCGACTTGGCGAGGTCCTTCTGCATGGCGAGCGCGGACGCGAGCACGCCGGAATGGCTGTAGGGAATGCCGAGAATTTCGAGCAGACCCTGCAGGGTGCCGTCCTCGCCAGGACGGCCATGGAGCACGTTGAGCGCAACGTCGGGCCGAAGCGCCGTCAGCGTCGCGGCGATGTCGCGTGTCACATCGATGCGGCTGATCCTGTAAGCGCCGAACGTGTCCAGCGCGTCGGCGCAGGCCCGGCCCGAGTTCAGCGACACCTCGCGCTCGGCCGACCATCCGCCCATCAGAACCGCGACGTGTTTCATAGATCCTCTCGCTTAAGACTTGCCCAACCGACGGTGTCATTGCCCGCGAAAGCGGGCAATCCAGTACAGACGGCGCTTGCCGTATTTGAAGGCGCTCATGCCAGCAATAGAGATTCCCTTTGCGGGATCGCCAGCTTTCGCGGGCGATGGCGACTAGGGAATCCCGATTCTCTTAATTTCCCATTCCAGTTCTACGCCCGAAGCCGCCTTCACCCGCGCGCGCACGGTTTCGCCCAGCGTCTCGATGTCTTTCGCCGTGGCAGTGCCGAGATTGATGAGGAAATTGCAGTGCAGTTCCGACACCTGCGCGCCGCCGACGGTCAGGCCGCGGCAGCCGGCGGCGTCGATCAGCTGCCAGGCCTTGTGGCCGGGCGGATTCTTGAACGTCGAGCCCCCGGTGCGGCTCTTGATCGGCTGGGTCGCCTCGCGCGCCTCGGTGATCTTATCCATCTCGGCGGCGATCGCGGCCTTGTCGCCGGGCCGGCCTTCGAACAGCGCGGTGGTGAAGATCACGTCGTCCGGCACGCCACAGTGGCGGTAGGAGAAGCCCATCTCGGTGTTGGTGTAAGTGACGAGATCGCCACCGCGCGTGACACCGGTCGCGTAGACCAGCACGTCCCTGGTTTCGCCGCCA
>CAZNTY010000270.1:0-6821 GCA_964576085.1 uncultured Undibacter sp.
CGCCGTCCCGGACTGACAGAGACCTAATTCCCCTCGCGCCAGATGCCGAGCGCTTCCTGCGCCGGCCGGTCGGAGATCGAGAACAGCACCGACTCCTCGGCCGCATTGTGCTGGTAGCGCTTCCAGGGCGGCACCACGAACTCGTCGTTGACGCCCCACGACAGCTCCTTGCCGTCGACCACCGTGCTGCCTTTGCCTTCGGCGACGCAGAACACCGTGCCGTCGGTCGAGCGGTAGGGCTCGCCCTTGAAGCCCTTGGGCAGCAGCGCGAGGTTGGCGCCCATCGTCGGCAGCACCGGGCCGCCGTTGACCGGATTGGCGTAGCGCACCCGCGCGCCATGTCGCTTGTCGGTGTCGCCGGTTTTCTTCAGCCGCTCGAGAATCGGCCGCATCTTCTTGTACGGATAGTTGATGACCGGCGAGCGCTTCATGAAGACATCGGCGGCCGCGCCATCCGGCAGCACGCCGGTGGCGTAACGCTCGAACGAGTCGCCGTCCTCATGGTTGACGTTCTGCATCTTCTCGTCGAAGTGGTTGGCGAACGACGTCTGGAAGTGGTTGATGGTCGGCATGTCGAGCACGTCGAGCCACATCACCGGCTCCTTGCCGGGATTGCCGTGGTCGTGCGGCGCCCAGTTCGCGGTGATGATGAAGTCGCCGTGCTCCATCGACGACTTCTCGCCCTCGACCGCGGTGTAAGCGCCCTTGCCCTTGAGCACGAAGCGGATCGCGGAGGCGACGTGCTGGTGCGCGTCGGCGATCTCGCCCGGCATGATGAGCTGGATGCCGGCAAACAGCGAATTGGTGACGCGCGACTTGCCCGGGTCGCCGGGATTCTCGAGCACCAGCACGCGGCGCTCGGCCTCCTCGGCGGTGATGACGTCGCCGGCCTCCAGCATCAGCTTCTCGACGTCGGGAAACTTCCAGATCGTCGGCACCATCTGCGTCTTCGGTTCCGGCGTGACGAGGCCGCGCAGCACCTCCCATAGCGGTGCCAGATGGTATTTGCCGATCTTGTCGTAGTAAGCCTGTCGCGCGGCGGCGATGTTATGCTTGTTGCCGGCGGTCTGAGCCGTGTCGATCACAGCAGTCATGGGGAATTCCTCCGAGCTTTTGCCGCACTATAGCGCGTGAGCCGGATTGCCGAAACTGCAAAAGACCGGCGCGATGCCGCCGACCAACTCAGCAATTCACCGAGATATAGAAGTATTGGTCTGCGGGAGCGCCTCCGGCGCTCCACACCCAAACGCGCACCGTGTCAGTACGAGTGGAATCATACCAGGTGCTTGCGCTCGCGAAGTAGTTCGAAACATAGGAGCTCACGACGGAGGAACAGTACCGGATGACCCTGTCGAACTGCACCTCATAGACGCCGGTACTAATACGGGCAGCATTGATGATGCGGGAGGACCCGGAATAAGGTTGACCAGAGGAGCTGATGAATCCCGCCAAAGGCTTGACGTAGTAGCCCTGCACATCACCGATATAGGTCGCAGCCTGAGTACTGGCGATGTCGATCTTTCCCGCTGCAGAGAGAGGCACCATTGTATTTGTCGCCGCGATATCCGTTTTCTGAAACGCTATGGAGGTCAGGATCGGCTTTGTGCTGCCTGTCGGCCACGCCGTTCCTATTCCAGCCGCCGCGGCGGCCTTCACAGACAGAGAAAGCGAGACAGCGCTCGCCGAATCTGGAACGCCACAGCCGCCGTTCGTGCCGCCCTGCGCAGGGAAACTTGCGGTGCCGGCGATCGTCAGGGTTTTCTTGCCTGCCTTGGCGATCTGAACTTTAAACGCACGACAGGCCGACAGCGGGACAAAGTGCAGTTCCGGCGCTGGCTGATAGACGGGTGCCACCAGGGGAGCCATCTCACCGGGTTTCGCCGCGTTCTTGGCGGTCACAGTCTCGTCAGGGGTAAGCGCAGGCGTGAGCGGCGCTGCGCATGCAAATGAGGAATAGAGCGACAGGGCCGTCAGACAGGCGGGACCCGATACACGCATGAAATCCTCCAGTGGCTAATTGCCTCGCAACTCAATCATGGGACGGACCTGCAGTCCATCCAAAGTCCAGGACAGGCGCTGACCATGGTGATGATTCCATTTACAAACCGGCCACACGATCCTCCGCTATTGTATATTCGGCTGGGTCGGCGACGCTCGGAATCGGCTACCGCTCGGCGAACTCACTAGAATAAGACTCTGATAGGCACGCGCGGCCGCAATCATGCGCATCAGCAGCTCGTCGTATCTCACTCCCCGCAAAAGAGTCCCGAAGCGACCTTATAGATTGATCGAACCACCGTCGACCGCGATGGTCTGCCCGGTGATGAAGTCGCTGTCGCTCGAAGCGAGGAACACCAGCGCGCCGAGCAGGTCTTCCGGATAGGCATCTCGCTTGAAGGCGCGGCTGTTACGCACCGGCACCCGCATCTCATCGTGATGTGCGGTATTCTCGATCCCGGTATCGGACAGGATCAGCCCCGGCGCCAGAGTGTTTACCGCGATACCGAAGTCGCCGAGCTCGCGCGACAACGCGCGGGTGAACGACACGATCGCGCCCTTCGACGTCACGTAATGCAGCATGTGTGGGATGCCTTTGTACGCAGCGCCCGAGGCGATGTTGATGATCTTGCCGCTCCTGCGCGCCTGCATGTGCGGCACGACGTGCTTCACCATGAGGAACGAGCCGCGCACATTGACGGCCATCACCTGGTCCCAAAGCGCAACGTCGATCTCGGTTGCTTTCACCGGCGTGAGCCTGGCATAGAGCGCGGCGTTGTTGACCAGCACGTCGACCTGGCCGAAGCGTTCGATGGTCTGCGCGACGAGCCGCTTCACCTGCGCTTCGTCGCTGACATCGGTCACCACCCTGGCAGCCATGTCGGCACCGAATTTCGCCGCAATCGCATCGGCGACGTCCTTGCCGTCGGCAATGTCGGCGATCATCACTTGCGCGCCGGCCTCGGCGAGCGCCTGCGAATAATGCCGGCCGATGCCCCTGGCGCCGCCGGTGACGATCGCAACCTTGCCCGCAAGCCGAGACATATTTTCCTCCGTCACCACCGGGCCGCCGCCATAGCGTTTTTCGACGCGCTATGGCGGCGTGACCCGGTGATCCAGCTGTAGAGTCTGATCCATGAGGATTGAAGCGGGCACAGACTTATTAATACCCCCGCGGCGCTCGGCGCGGAACACGCCGGGCCTTCAAGGGCGACGGCCCGTTTGATCGGTGCCCGTCATCCTTCGAGGCTCCCCGGCCAAAATCAGAATCAAGATCAGAATCAAGATCAGAATCTTGGCCGGGATCGCACCTCAGGATGACGGTTCGAGGTAATGACCCTAGGGTCGGACCCGCACAATGTATTTGGCAAAGGCCTCGAGCTGCTGCGCGACGATCTTGCGGGTCGGCTCGTCGGTAAGCTTGAGCGTCTCCTTGTCGAACTTGTTCTGCGCCAGGCTCACGAACACCTCCGGCGTGCCGAAGATGTCGCACGCAAGGTAGGTCATGCACATCCGCAGATGATATTGCATGCGCGCGCCGCCGAGCGGCCCCTGCGAGGCCGACTGCAGCGCCACCGGCTTGCCCCTGAACGGCTGCTTGTCGGGCGGCATGCGCGAGACCCAGTCAAACGCGTTCTTGAGACCGCCCGGAATGGTCCAGTTGTATTCCGGCGAGACGATGATGATGCCGTCGGCATCGCGAACCGCGGTCGCGAAGTCCTCGACCGTCGGCGGAAACCCGGAGGCGTCCTGGATGTCGGCGTTGTAGAATGGGATGGTGTCCCACGGCGGCGCGGCCTTCAGCGTCATGGTGGCCGGCGCGAGCTCGGGAAGCGCGCGCACCAGCGCGGCATTGTACGACTTCTTCCGCAGCGATCCGCAGATCGTCAGGACGTTCAGGTTGTCCCCCATGAGTGGCCCCGCCTATTTCTCGTCGACGACCGGGTTGCGCAGCACGCCGACGCCCTGGATCTCGACCTCGACGGTGTCGCCGGCCTTCATCCACACCGGCTCCGGCTTGCGGGCGTGACCGACCCCGGAGGGTGTGCCGGTGAACAGCAGGTCGCCCGGCTCGAGCGTCATGCCCTCGGTGAGATAGACGAGCGACTCCGCGACCGGGAACATGAAGAGGTCGGTGTTCGACGACTGCATGGTCTTGCCGTTGAGGCGGGTCTCGATCTTGAGGCCCTTGCCGCCCTTCGGCAGCTCGTCGGCCGTCACCATCCACGGCCCGACACTGCCGGTCTCGTCGAAATTCTTGCCCATGCCCCATTGCGTGGTGTGGCGCTGGTATTCACGGATCGAGCCTTCCATGCCGCAGGCATAGCCGGCGATGCAGTCGGTGGCGTTCGCGAGCGTCAAGTGCTTGGCGCGCTGCCCGATGACGACGACCAGCTCGCCTTCGTAGTCGAACTGGATCGACTTTTTCGGCCGCAGCAGCGGATGCCTATGCGGCACCAGCGAGGAGCGCATGCGGAAGAAGATCGACTGGAATTTCGGGATGTTGTCCTTCTGCGGTCCTTCCTTGACGTGATCGAGGTAGTTGAGGCCGAGGCAGATGATCTTGCCGGGAGCGGCGACCGGCAGCCGGAAGGTCAGGCCGGCGAGCGGACGCCGCGCGCTGGCGCCTGCGCGCTGCGCCAGCTCCTTGAGCGGCGCGAGATCGCCGCGGCGCAGCCACTCGCCGAGATCGGCCGGCGCCTTCTCGTCGACGGCCTGGATGTCGATCACCTGATCGTTCTCGACGATGCCGAGCCGCGGCTCGCCGCCGTCTTCAAAACCAACAATTTTCATGGAAACCGCCTCGCCAAAGCTGAATGCCGCGCCCGCGGCGCGCAGCCATAAAGCAAGTTTTGCGACGACTGGGAAGCCGGATCAGACGATTTTGGCGGGCTTTTCGGCTTTCGACGATCTGAAAGCGGCGACGGCAAAGTAATTCTTCGGATCGGTCCAGGCCTGCAGCGGCGTCCAGCCGACGCCGCCGGCGAGCGCATTCAGGGAGTCGACGCTGTATTTGTAGCTGTTCTCGGTGTGGATGGTCTCGCCGGCGCGGAAGTCGATGGTCTCGCCCGCGACCCGAACCTTCTGCCGCTTCAGGCTGGCGAGATGCATCTCCACGCGATGGCGCTCGCGGTTGTAGAACGCGTGGTGCTCGAAGCACTCGAGCTTGAAGTTGGCGCCGAGCTCGCGGTTCATCCGCGCCAGCAGGTTCTTGTTGAATGTCGCCGTCACCTTCTGCAGGTCGTTATAGGCGAGGTTGAGAACCTCCGGCGCCTTGATCAGGTCGACGCCGACGACCAGCACCGCGCCGTCGCCGAGGATCGCCGCGGCGTTGCGCAGGAAGCCGGCGGCCTCGTGCGACTCGAAATTGCCGATGGTCGAGCCCGGGAAAAATCCGACCCGCACCGGCGCCGCCCGCGCGAGGTCGGGCAGCGCGAACGGCTTGCAGATGTCGGCCACCACCGGAACGACCGGAAGCTGCGGCCGGTCGGCCTTGAGGTCGGCGGCCTCCGCCTCGACCATCTCGGCGCAGATGTCGACCGGCACGTAGACCGCGAGCTTCGGCAGCGCCTTGAGCAGCACGCGCACCTTCTTGGTCGAGCCGGAGCCGAACTCGACCAGCGCGGCGCCCTCCGGAACGAACTGCGCGATCTCCTCGCCGTGATCGCGCAGGATCTTCATCTCGCAGCGGGTCGGATAGTATTCCGGCAGGCGCGTGATCTGGTCGAACAGGCGCGAACCTTCCGCATCGTAAAAGTATTTCGCCGCAATCCGCTTCGGCGTCGCCTTCAGTCCGGCCAGCGCGTCGGCGGCGAATTGCGGATCGCCCTCGCCATGCGAGGCCACGCGCTGCACTCTTGCCAAAGCAACCATCACTTCGCCCTTGCGGCTTTCAGATGAACTCGGCGAGCCGCACGCCGGTAAATTGCCAACGCGCCGGTGGATAGAAGAAGTTCCGGTAGCTCACCCGCTCGTGACCTTGCGGCGTTGCGAACGAGGATCCGCGCAGCACCATCTGGTTGACCATGAATTTGCCGTTGTATTCGCCGAGCGCGCCTTCGGCTGCGCGGTAGCCCGGATAGGGCAGATAGGCGCTGCGCGTCCACTGCCATACGATGCCGAACGCATCGCTGACCAGCGCGGCACGCACGGCGGTTTCCCACTCCGCCTCGCTCGGCAGGTGCTTTCCGGCCCAGCGCGCGAAGGCGTCCGCCTCGTAGTAACTGACATGGCAGACCGCGGCCGCGGGATCGACCGGCGTCTCGCCGGCGAGCGTCATCGCGAGCCATTGTCCGTCGCGCTCGCGCCAGTAGCCGGGCGCCTGCCAGCCCTCGGCCTGCACGATGGCCCAGCCATCCGACAGCCACAGCGACGGCGTCGCGTAGCCACCGTCGCGCATGAATTCGAGCCACTCGGCGTTGCTCACCAGCGCCCTGGCGAGCCGCACCTTCGGCAGCAGCACGTCGTGGCGCGGCGTCTCGTTGTCGAAGCAGAAGCCCGCCCCGTCATGCCCGATGCTGCGGATGCCGGACGGCACGAGGACGTAATCGGTCGAGGCCGCCCGCGCCGGCGGCCGCCATCGCGCATCGTAGGCGGGACTGGTCGGGTTCTGCGCGAAGGCGTGCAGGATGTCGGTCAGCAATAATTCCTGATGCTGCTGCTCGTGATGCAGGCCGATCTCCACGATGGTGAAGACCTCGGTCGCGCGTGCCGCCGGCACGTCGGCGATCAGCCGCTCGACGGCGGCATCGACATGCGTTCGATAGGCGGCGACGTCGGCGCCGTTCGGCCGGGTGATCAGGCCGCGCTGCGGCCGCGCGTGG
>CAZNTY010000271.1:0-3027 GCA_964576085.1 uncultured Undibacter sp.
ACGTCGTTCGGCAGCGAGGGCGAGTGCCGCGCGTCAAAACGAAGCTGTACCGCCGACGACACCTTGTTGACGTTCTGCCCGCCGGGGCCGGAGGCGCGGACGAACGCCTCCGACAATTCGGATTCGTCGATCGAAATATGAGGCGTGACCTGGATCATGATCCCATCATGCGTCATTCCGGGGCGCGGGCGAAGCCCGCGAGCCCGGAAACCAGGGCGGCGCAACGTGTGGCTCTGGATTCCGGGTTCGGCGCCATAGCGCGTCGAACGCGCGTATGGCGCCGCCCCGGAATGACTAGGAGGTGAGATACCGCTTCGCCAGCACCTTGCCCTCCTCCACCGCCGGCTGGTCGAAGGCGTCGACGCCGAGGAGATGCGCGGCGATGATCGTCTCCAGCATGAAGTGCATCAGCAATTCGCCCATGCCCTCCTCGTCGATGCGCGGCAGATGGATGGTACGCACCGGCACGCCGTTCTTCGCCAGGGTTTCCGCCGTCGCCCTGCCCTGCGCCGCAACCAGGTCACCGATGCGTTTGCCGCCAAGGCCGGGCTCATGCGCAACCTTGGCCAGCTCCGCATCGACCATCGGGCCTTTGCCGGCATTGTCGGTGGTGACGACCGTCACCAGCTTGTCGCGCGGACCGCCGATGTAAAGCTGCAACTGGCTGTGCTGGTCCACCGGACCGACCGCCGCGACCGGCGTCGAGCCCTTGCCATCCTTGCCGAGGCTTTCGGCCCAAAGCTGCACGTACCAGCGGGTGAAACGTTCCAGCCGGTCGGCATAAGCCATCAGCACGGAGATAGTCCTGCCGTTCTGCGCCAGCGTCACCGCAAGCGCGGCGCCAAGCGCGGCCGGAACATCGGCCGCCGCCGTCCCGTCGAGCACCGGCTTCAAAGCAAGCTCCGCGCCTTCGCGGATCGCCACGACGTCGAGCCCGAGCATCGCCGCCGGCAGCAGGCCGACATTGGTCAGAACGGAGAAGCGGCCGCCGACGCCCGGATCGTGCTCGAGCATCGGCACCTTGTGGCGCGCCAGCAGGTCGCGCAGGCCGTTCTTGCCGTTCGGCTTTGCCGGCTCGGTCAGGCCGAGAAAAATATCGGGAATTTGCGTGCCGTGGCCGGCGGCCTTCACCGCCGACAGCGCGGCGATGGTCTGCATCAACGTTTCGCCGGTGCCGCCGGATTTCGAGATCGCGACATAGCGCGTCGTCCCGTGCGGCAGCCGCTCCAGCATCTCGCCGAAGCTGACCGGATCGAGATTGTCCATGAAATGGATGCGCGGCGGCTCGCGCAAGGCGCCGATGCCCGGCACCGCGTAGCCGGCAAGCTGCGCCAAGGTCTGACCGCCGAGGCTGGACCCGCCGGTGCCGAGAAACACCACATCGGTCGCGCGGTCGGCGAGCCGCCGCGCGGTGTCCCTGATCTCTTCGAGATCGTCGTGCCGGCCGGCATAACGCAGCAGCGGCAGCGTGCCGTCGGCGTGGCGGTCGCGCAACCACCGCAATGCCTCGTCCGCGCGCTCAAGTGCCGGTTCGAGCGCCTTGCCGGCCGCTTCGCGCGCGAGGTCGATGGATTGTGTGAACATTCGATTCTCCGATCTTAGTATACCGGCCAACAATTTTTCGTCATGGCCGGGCTTGTCCCGGCCATCCACGCCTAATTTGCTATTTGAAGACAAGGCGTGGATGCCCGGCACAAGAGCCTGCGCCCGGGCCGGCCGAAGGGCGGTCCGGGGCGCCGGGCATGACAGCATTATTCTGTCGCGGTCACGCCCTTCGGCTCGCCGGCCACCGTGACCAGCAGGCCGTTGCCATAAAGCCGCTTCGCGGCGCGGCGGGCGTCCTCGATGGTCACGGCATCGATCAGGGCGCCGCGGCGCTGGATGTAGTCGATGCCGAGGTTGTCGGTCTGGATCTGCACGAGCTGCGCCGCGATCTTGGACGAGGTATCGAGGCCGAGCGCGTAGGTCCCCTTGAGATAAGACTTCGCCTTGGCCAGCTCCTCGGGCGTCGGGCCGTCTTTCGCCATGCGCTTGACCTCCGCCTCTATGA
The DNA here is from genome assembly GCA_964576085.1 of uncultured Undibacter sp. GTDB lineage: Bacteria > Pseudomonadota > Alphaproteobacteria > Rhizobiales > Xanthobacteraceae > Pseudolabrys. Next base: position 2,051 of record CAZNTY010000271.1, read on the forward strand.
TCGCAAGCGCATCGCCGGTGCGGTCGGCACGGGTTGCGGTGCCGCCGATCAGCACCGAAGCGCGGCGGAACCACACCAGGCTGTCGGACACGCCGTAGGCAAGTCCACGCTTCTCACGGACCTCGCGATAGAGCCGCGACGAAAAAGTGCCGCCGCCGAGGATGTGATTGACGATGTAAGCGGCCATGAAATCCGGGTCGTCGCGCGCAATGCCGGGACCGCCGAAGGTGACCACGGCCTGCGGCACGGCGATCTTGACGACGATGCGGCGGCCCAGACCCTGCGGACTCGCCTGCGGCACCGGCCGAAGATCGTTCCCGGCCGGAAGCGAGGCGAAGGCACGGTCGATCAGCGCGCCGGCGCCGGCCGCGTCGATGTCGCCGACGATCGCGATCTTGAGCTCATTGCGGGCGAACACGCGCCGAACGTAGTCGCGCATGTCGTCGACGGTGATGCGCGGCAGCGTGTCAAGATTGCCCTTGGTTTCGCGACCGTAAGGATGGTCGGGGAACGCGGCGTGCCACCAGCTGCGGCTCGCCAGGTCATTCGGGCTCGTCGTCTCGCGGCGCAGCTCCGACATGATCTGCATCCGCACGCGCTCGACTGCATCGGCGTCGAAGCGCGGGGACGACAGCGCCAGGTGCAGCAGGTCGAACGCCTCGTCGCGATGCTCGTTGAGCGTCCGCAGGCTGCCGCTGAAATAATCGCGGCCGACCCGGAAGCCGAGCTCGATGGCGTGACCCTCGAGCCGCCGATGGAAGGTCTTGCCGTCGAGATCGCCGGCCCCTTCGTCGACGAGGGACGCGGCAAGATTGGCTACGCCGGACTTGTCGGCGGGGTCCTGGCTCGCGCCGCCGTGAAACGAGTAGGCCATCGCCACCAGAGGCGTCGCGTTCTCGCGCACCAGCCACGCTTCGATGCCGGCCGGGCTGACGATGCGCTCGATGGTCATGGCGCCGGCGCCCGACGCAAAGCTC
>CAZNTY010000272.1:0-1547 GCA_964576085.1 uncultured Undibacter sp.
GGCGAGCGCACGGGTCAGCTCCGCCGCGAGGTCGCGGGAGGGGCGCTGCAGCGCCGCCATCACGATCGCAATCTCCTGCGGTGGCTGTTCGATCTCGGCAAGCCGGGCCAGCACCTGGTCGGCGGCCAGGATGCCGTCACGCAGCCCGGCCAGGTCGCGCGGCCCGCCGCGGCCGACCGACAGCCGCGCGAGCGCCCGCGACATGTCGGGTGCACCGCGCAGGATGCTGCGGATGTCCTCGCGGGTCGCCGAATCCACGACGAAGGCGCTGACGGCATCGAGCCGCCGCGCGATCGCCGGCGCATCGGTCAAGGGCGCGGCGAGCCGTTGCGCCAGCAGGCGCGATCCGGCCGAGGTTACCGTGCAGTCGATGGCATCGAGCAGCGAGCCGCGCCGCTCGCCGCTGAGCGTGCGCGTCAATTCGAGATTGCCGCGCGTCGCCTGGTCGATCGCCATGGTCGCGCCGGCGCTCTCGCGCTGCGGCGGCGACAGCGGCGGCCGCTGGCCGAGCTGGGTGCGCTCGACGTAGGTGACGCAGGCGGCCGCAGCCGTGAGCTCGAGCCGCGACAGCGCACCGAACGCATCACTGGTCGCGACCGCGAAGAACCCGGCAAGCCGCCGCTCGGCGCTCAAGCTGTCGAACACGTCGCGGGCAAGCGGCGTCACGGCCGGCAGGCCGCGCCAGAATGCGGCAAGCTCGCCGTCGGAAAACAGCGCGTCGGAGACGATGATCTCGCCCGGCTCGAGCCGCGCGATCTCGGCGGCGAGCGCAACGCGGTCACATTCACTGATGCGGAATTCGCCGGTCGAAATGTCGATCCAGGCGAGGCCGAAGCGGCTGTCGTCCGACGAGACTTTCGCGCGCGCGACCGCCAACAGGTAATTGTTGCGCCGCGCGTCGAGCAGCGTGTCCTCGGTCAGCGTGCCGGGCGTGACGAGGCGCACGACGTCGCGCCGCACCACACTCTTGCCGCCGCGCTTCTTCGCCTCGGCCGGATCTTCGAGCTGCTCGCACACCGCGACGCGATGGCCGAGCGCGATCAGCTTGTGCAGGTATTCCTCGGCGCGCACGACGGGCACGCCGGCGAGCGGAACGTCGCGGCCGAGATATTTGCCGCGCTTGGTCAGCGCGATGCCGAGCGCGCGCGAGGCGATCTCGGCGTCCTCGAAGAACATCTCGTAGAAGTCGCCCATCCGGTAGAACAGCAGGCAATCCGGGTTGGCGGCCTTGACCTCGATATACTGCGCCATTGCAGGAGTGATGCGACCTCCTTCGTCGGTCGCGACGGCCGGCGTGACGCGGCCGTTGTCCTCGGGCGCGTCAGGCTCGCTCATGCCGATGGGCTGCGTCAGGGCCATGCGAAACGCTAGCAGATGCAGCTAAGGTCGTCATGCGCGGGCTTGACCCGCGCATCCATGGGGCGTCGTAGTCTGTGGAAAGACATGGAGGGCCGGGTCGTAAGGGCGCTTACGCCCGTCTTCGACGGGCTATGCCGGCCATGACATCGTCACTAATTCAACTTCTTCCCGACCATCCGTTCTAGGTT
>CAZNTY010000273.1:0-3497 GCA_964576085.1 uncultured Undibacter sp.
TCGGCCTGGGCCAGCCGCACTGACAGGTCGACGGCGGCATGGTCAGGCACCTCCAGCCAGAGGATCTGCGCCGCTCCGAGCATCAGGATCGTTTCGATGCGTGGCGCGTCGGCCGGAAATCCGCGCTCCAGCAAGCCTCGAAGCAGGTGCCTCAAGCTCCCCGCCCGGCGCAGCGCCGTGGCGATAAGCCGGCGCATCAACGCGCGGTCGCGCTCCGGCAGCGCGGCGATGCCGGGATGCACATTCCGGCCGGAGAGTTGCTCGTCGAGCGGGACCTTGCGGCGCAGCACGCCGTCGAGGACGTCGGCGGCAATCCGGCGCGCGGCAAGGCCAGGGGCGTCGGCCTGCGGCAATGTTCTTGGACGCGGCATTCGACCAATCATGACCGCGGATTGTGTCGCCGTCGCGATCAATTTGATGAAAACGGCGCTAAATTACCGATTGCGGCGCTGCGGCCGTCCTTGAACGGCCGTCAGGGCAGGACGTGGACAACGGTGCCGATCGGCACCCGCCGGTAAAGCTCGACGATGTCCTCGTTGTACATCCGGATGCAGCCGTGTGAGACGAAGTGGCCGATCGAAGCCGGATTGTAGGTGCCGTGGATCGCGTAATTGCCGCGGTCGAGCCCGAGCACGGCCTCGCCCATCGGGTTGTTCGGCGCGCCGCCGGGGATGACGGCGGGCAGATTCGGGTTGGCGCGCCAGATGTCCTCCGGCGGGCCCCAGGACGGGCGCACCAGCTTGCGCGCCACATAGGCGGTGCCGTGCCAAGCCATGCCGGCGCGGCCGACGCCGACCGGATAACGCAAGGCACGGCCGTCGCCGAGGATGTAATAAAGCCGCCGCTCGTGCGTCACGACGACAATGCTGCCCTGCGGATAGCGCGCCGTGAACTGCACCGGCTCGCCTCGCGCATCAGCGGGCGACACCGCGCCGGCAACCGCCGTCAACGTCAGCAAGGCGATCAGCAGCGCCCGGATCATCGTTCAACCACGACCGGAGTGCCGACGCTGACCATCTGATAGAGCGTGCGGATGTCGCTGTTGAACATGCGGATGCAGCCCGACGACACGAAACCGCCGATCGACCGCGGGTCGTTGGTGCCGTGGATGGCGTATTCGCCGCCGCGCATGGTGAGCGCGGCTTCGCCCATCGGGTTGTTCGGCGCGCCGCCCGGAATGACCGGCGGAACGCCGGGACGATGACCCCAGATCTCCGGCGGCGGCGTCCAGGCCGGCCGCACATATTTGCCGTCGATCACCGCGCGGCCGGACCAGGTTTTGCCGCGGCGCCCGACGCCGACCGGAAAGCGCAGCGCGTGTCCGCCATCGATAACGAAATAAAGATGCCGCTCGCTGGTCTTCACCACGATGGTGCCGGGCTGATAGCCCGGAAACGGCACGACGGTTTGGGTCGATGCGCGCGCCGCCGCCATTAGCAACGCCCACATCAAGACGATCGCGACGAATAATATCGCCCGCTTGGCCACGACAGCCGCCATCACGCCCGCCCGTTGGAAATAACAGGCCGATCATAATTCCGGATGTCGCGTGGTCAGTCGAAAGCTCGAATTAGCGTAAATGGCGGTTAAAACCATTGTCCGTGATCGGGTTGCCGGTCGCGGATCCGGGTCGTCAGTGGCCGGGGCAGTCACGCCCCGGCCTTCTCCATCCGCTTGTTCTGCCGGTTGTTAACCAAGTCGTCCACCACCGCCGGATCGGCGAGCGTCGTGGTATCGCCGAGATTCTTGAAGTCGTCCTCGGCGATCTTGCGCAGGATGCGGCGCATGATCTTGCCGGAGCGCGTCTTCGGCAGGCTGGGCGCGAACTGGATGAAGTCGGGCGAGGCGATGGCGCCGATCTCCTTGCGCACCCAGCCGACCAACTCCTTGCGCAGTTCTTCGCTCGGCTGCTCGCCGGCCATCAGCGTGACATAGGCGTAGATGCCCTGGCCCTTGATGTCGTGCGGATAGGCGACGACCGCGGCTTCCGACACCTTCTCGTGCGCCACCAGCGCGCTCTCGACCTCTGCGGTGCCCATGCGGTGACCGGCGACGTTGATCACGTCGTCGACCCGGCCGGTGATCCAGTAGTAGCCGTCCTCGTCGCGGCGGCAGCCGTCGCCGGAGAAGTACTTGCCCTTGTAGGTCGAGAAATAGGTCTGCTCGAAGCGCGCATGATCGCCATAGACAGTGCGCATCTGTCCCGGCCACGAGTCGAGGATGCACAGATTGCCGCTGCCGGCGCCGACCAACGGCTTGCCTTCGGCGTCGACGATCTCAGGCCTGACGCCGAAGAACGGCAGCGTCGCCGAGCCCGGCTTCTGCGCGATGGCACCGGGCAGCGGCGAGATCATCGTGCCGCCGGTCTCGGTCTGCCACCAAGTGTCGATCACCGGGCAGCGGCCGTCGCCGACCACGCGGTGATACCATTCCCACGCTTCCGGATTGATCGGCTCGCCGACCGAGCCGAGCAGCTTCAGCGATTTGCGCGAGGTTTTCTTCACCGGCCCGTCGCCGGCCTGCATCAGCGCGCGGATCGCGGTCGGCGCGGTGTAGAAGATGTTGACCTGGTGCTTGTCGACCACCTCCCAGAAGCGCGACACGGTCGGGTAGTTCGGCACGCCTTCGAACATCATGGTGATGGCGCCGTTGGCGAGCGGCCCGTAGACGATATAGCTGTGTCCGGTCACCCAGCCGACGTCGGCGGTGCACCAATAGATGTCGCCGTCGTGATAGTCGAAGCAGTAGCGGTGGGTGAGGGCGCAATAGAGCAGATAGCCGCCGGTGGTATGCAGCACGCCCTTCGGCTTGCCGGTCGAGCCCGAAGTGTAAAGGATGAACAGCGGGTCCTCCGCGCTCATGTCCTCGCACGGGCAGTCCGCTGACACCGTCTTGGCGAGATCGTCGTAATAGAAGTCGCGGCCGGCCTGCATGTTCACAGGCGCCCCGGTGCGCCTGACGACGATCACGGTGTTGACGCCGGACACCTTCTGGCAGGCGGTGTCGACATTGGCCTTCAGCGGAATTTTGCGGCCGCCGCGCACGCCCTCGTCGGCGGTGACGATAACAGTCGATTTGCAGTCCTCGACGCGGCCGGCGATCGAATCCGGCGAGAAGCCGCCGAAGATCACCGAGTGGATGGCACCAATGCGGGCGCAGGCGAGGATCGCCACCGCCGCCTCGGTGATCATCGGCAGATAGATGGTGACGCGGTCGCCTTTCTTGACGCCCTTTTGCTTCAGCACGTTGGCGAAACGGCAGACCTGCGCGTGCAGCTCCTTGTAGGTGAGTTTCTTGTCGTCCTTGGGGTCATCACCTTCCCAGATAATCGCGGTCTGGTCGCCGCGCGTAGGGAGATGGCGATCGACGCAGTTGAAGCAGGCATTGAGCCGCCCGTCCTCGAACCATTTGATCGAAATGTTGCCCGGCGCGTAGGACGTGTTCTTCACCTTGGTGAAGGGCTTGTTCCAGGTCAGCGCCTTGGCCTGATCGGCCCA
>CAZNTY010000274.1:0-1891 GCA_964576085.1 uncultured Undibacter sp.
CTCTTTGACGGTCTTGGGCGCTCCCTCGACCAGGTCCTTGGCCTCCTTGAGGCCAAGGCCGGTCAGGGCGCGCACCTCTTTGATGACCTCGATCTTCTTCTCGCCGGCGGCGGCGAGCACCACCGTGAACTCGGTCTTCTCCTCGGCCGGAGCGCCGCCGGCGGCGCCACCGCCCGGGCCGGCGGCAACGGCCACCGCCGCGGCGGCGGAGACGCCCCACTTCTCCTCGAGCATCTTGGCACGGTCTGCCGCCTCGAGGACGGTCAGCGCCGAAAGGTCGTCGACGATTTTCTGCAAGTCAGCCATTTTACTGTTCCTTCAAGTCCTATCGGTTCGAACTGTTGATGATCACGCCGCAGCGCTCTCAGAGCCCCCTTTGGAGGCATAGGCCTGCACGACCCGCGCAACCTTGGCCGCCGGCGCATTGGCGAGCTGCGCGAGCTTGGTCGCCGGGGCCTGGATCAGGCCGACGATCTTGCCACGCAGTTCATCGAGCGACGGCAGCGACGCGAGCGCCTTGACGGCGTTCGGGTCGAGCGCGGTCTTGCCCATCGAGCCGCCAAGAATGACGAACTGTTCGTTCGCCTTGGCGAAATCGGAGGCGACCTTCGGCGCGGCCACCGGATCGCCTGAATAGGCGAGCACGGTCGGACCCTTGAGCAGGTCCGCGATCGAGGCCGCGTCGGTATCCTTGAGAGCGATCTTGGCGAGACGGTTTTTCGCGACCTTCACCTTGGCGCCGGCTGCACGCATCTGCTGTCGCAGCGTTTGCATCTGGGCGACGGTGAGGCCGGAATAGTGGGCGACCACGACGACCGAGGAGGCCTTGAAGACCCCGTTCAGCTCCTCGATGGCTGCCTGCTTTTCCGCTCGGTCCACAGCAAGCTCTTTCCGGTTTGGCGGTCCGCTTCATGACGGAGCGCCAGGTTTTCACAACCGCTCCGCCTCAGGCTCACGCGAACCCGGACAGACCAGCACTCAAGAAGCCTGCCCCCTGACACGGCTACGGCCGGATCAGGTCTCCGAGGTTCGAACCGATAAGACTCCCCTCAATGAGGAGGAGCGTCTCCAGTCTTCATCCCCGTCTGTGCTGGCCCTGTTTCCAGGATCAAGCGTCAGCCCTTTCGGGCGTCGGCGCCGGCAGTCTCGGACAGGTGCGCCCCGGTTACCGTGCGATCTCTACCTTCCTCTCAGATGGCCCTGCCGGGATGTCTAAAAGGTCGGGTTCGATCACCTGTTTTCCAGGAACGCGCAAAGGCGTGCTGACAAAATCGGGCCAGCACGCCCAGTGGCGACGATTTAGAGCCTCGGACCCGGTTTGACAAGCTCAATCTTACGGAATTTCAGGAAAATTCAGCGAATTTTCCCAGTTTTGCTCACATGGCCTTGAGCATGAATCCATCGAAATAAGCTGCCAGCGCGGCATGGCTGTCGAGCGGCAGCACGTGGGCCACGAACTGGTCCGGCCGCACCACCACTATGCAGCCCCGCGCCCGGTCGATACCGCGCATGGCGAAGATGTCGTGGCCGCGCTTGAGGTCGGGACTGAAGGCCTTTTCATAGTCCCGCAGCCCGAATTTCCCCTTGGTCGGCAGCAGCAGGGACGGCAGGCGCCCGATCGCGATGTCCTCGTGGCGCTGCTGGAAGACCACCCGGACATCGAACACGGCGTCGATATCGGCGTCCGCCGGGGTGTATTTCACGACCGGCGAGCCCGCCGCACTTTCGAGGAACTCGCACAGCGCGCGGGCGGCTGAAACCGGTCTCGCCGGATCTTCGGCCGGCGCGAACACAAAGAGGCGCCAGCGGCCATCAGCCTCGATCGTGTGCCCGAGCTGCATCGGCTTGCCGTCCGAAACGCGGACCACCGGCGCCGAATGGAACCGCATGC
>CAZNTY010000275.1:0-3949 GCA_964576085.1 uncultured Undibacter sp.
GAGCGCGGCGACCTCGGCCATCAGCGCGGCCGCCCTCACCTCATCCTTGGCCTTCTTGGCCTCGCCGATCTCCTTCGAGGCCGCGTTGCGGCGCGCCTGCGCCTGCTCGAACCGGGTGATCGCGGCGCGGCGCTTCTCGTCTAGCGCGACCTACGTCGCCGCAAGTGGCGCGAGCCCGCGCCGCCTCAGGCCGCGATCGAAGGCCTCGGGGTTGTCGCGAATCCATCTGATGTCGAACATGGGCGGTTAATACCGTCATTCCGGGATGCCGCAAAGCGGCGGACCCGGAATCCAGAGCCACGGAGAGGCCTGTTGTTTGTTCCTGGATTCCGGGTTCGCGCCTTCGGCGCGCCCCGGAATGACAACGACTACTCCGCCGGCTTCGCCGCACCGGCGTCGGGTGGCGCCGTCTTGGCGGCCTCTTCCGCCGCCCGCGCCGCGGCGGCCTTCTTCTCCACCATGCGGACCGACCAGATCGAGCCCTCGAACAGCAGCAGGAGCGGCACCGCGAGCGAGAGCTGGCTGATGACGTCCGGCGGTGTCAGCACCGCGGCGAGGACGAAGGCGCCGACGATGAAATAGCGCCGCCATTTGCGCAGCTGCTCGGAGGTGATGAAGCCGACCCGCCCGAGCAGCGTCAGGATCACCGGCAGCTGGAACGCGGCGCCGAACGCCAGCACCAGCGTCATCATCAGCGACAGGTATTCGCCGACCTTCGGCATCAGCGCGATGGTGGCTTCGTTCTCGCTGCCCGGCTGCTGCATGTGCAGCGAGAAGCGGATCAGCATCGGGAACACGAGGAAATAGACGCAGAGCGCGCCGAGCGTGAAGAAGATCGGCGTCGCGATCAGGTACGGCAGGAACGCCTTGCGCTCGTTGCGATAGAGGCCGGGCGCGACGAACATGTAAAGCTGCGACGCCACCACCGGAAACGACAGGAACGCGGCGCCGAACATCGCCAGCTTGATCTGGGTGATGAAGTATTCGAGCAGCGCCGTGTAGATGAACTTCGAATTCTCCGGCCCCGCCACCAGCACGAAAGGCCAGACCAGGACATTGTAAATCTGTTTGGCGAACACGAAGCACAGCGCAAACATCACCGCGAACGCGATCAGCGCCTTGATCAGCCGCGAGCGCAGCTCGATCAGGTGGTCCATCAGCGGCGCCTTGGTGGCTTCGATGTCCTCGTGCGTCATGCGCCGCTCCCGGACTCGATCTTCGGGCTCGGCGGCAAGAGGTCGCTCGCATTTTCCTTGGCCGCTGCCGGCGCGGGCGTGACATCGGCTTCGGTCACGGGGGCCGGCGTCTCCGGCAGAGGTACGGAAATCTCGGGGAGCGGGTCGCCGGCGGTCGATGCCGGCTTGTCGGCCAGCGCGCTCCCGATCTCCTTGTTCGCTTCGGCGACCGGATCGACGGCGGTCACGCTCGCCGCCGAAGCGCTGATGTCGTCGAGCTCCTTGCGCAGATCGGCCATCTCAGCCTCGCGCATCGCCTCCTGGAACTGGTTCTGAAATTCGTTGGCCATGCGGCGGATCTTGCCGACGGTCTGGCCGACCATGCGCAGCACGCCGGGCAATTCTTTCGGCCCGATCGCGATCAGCGCGACCACGCCGATGACGACGAACTCGCTCCACCCGATGCCGAACATGGGGCTTCAACTCCACCGGCGGCCGCGGCCGGCCAAATTCTGGACCTTGCGCATCGTCCGCGGCGCCGCTCGCGGCGAACCCTTACGAGTCCGCGCGCGCCTTGACGTCGGCCGGATTCGCCGCCGGAGCAGGTGACTGCACCTGGGCCTGATGGTCGATGGTCTTCGGATCGGCCTTCGGCGCCGGCGTGTCGTCCTCGGCCATGCCCTTCTTGAAGGCTTTGATGCCGCCGGCGACGTCACCCATCAGGTCGGAAATCTTGTTGCGGCCGAACAGCAGCAGGACGACCACGATCACGATCATCCAGTGCCAGATACTCAACGAACCCATCGCCAATCCTCCGCAGCGAACCGCCGCTCTGATCCCATTTGTGCCAAAAGTCTTTGCCTGAACCTAGGCCGCGCAAGGGGCAAAAACAAGGATTTCCAACCCGATAGCGCGGCCGGACTGCCGCGGAAAACCGCGGCTGTTTACCGTGTTCCGGGCATTTCTTGTTCCGTCATCCTGAGGTGCCCGCCGAAGGCGGGCCTCGAAGGATGAACGGCCAAGTGCTCCAGGGTTTTTGGCCTGTCATCCTTCGAGGCTCGCTTCGCTCGCTCCTCAGGATGACGGGATCGAGGGGCCCGCCTACTTCTCCTCTGGCTCGTCCGCCGGCGCGGCATCGTTGGCGGCCCGTTGGACTGCCGGCTCCTCGGGCTGCGGCGCCAGAGTCAAATCGAGATCGCCAGGATCGAGCGGATCCTCGTCCTCACGCAACGTCGCGTCGTCGGAAGGAACCGGCACGGCGAATTCCGGCGGCAGGCGCGGATCGAGCAGGCCTGCGCCGCGCAACTCCTCGAGGCCCGGCAGATCGCCGACCTCCTCGAGCCCGAAATGCTCAAGAAACGCTTCCGTGGTGCCGTAGGTCAGCGGCCGGCCCGGCGCCTTGCGCCGCCCGCGCAGCCGGATCCAACCGGTTTCCATCAGCACGTCGAAGGTGCCCGCCGAAGCAGCAACGCCGCGAATCTCCTCGACTTCCGCCCGCGTCACCGGCTGGTGATAGGCGATGATCGCCAGCGTCTCGATGGCGGCGCGCGAGAGCTTGCGCGTATCCTTGGTGAAGCGGGTCAGCAGCCAGGACAGATCAGCGGCTGTACGGAAGGTCCACTTCTTGCCGACCTTCACCAGATTGACGCCGCGCGGCGCATATTCGGCCTTCAACTGCTCCAGCGCCTCGCGCACATTGACGCCGGCCGGCAGACGGCGCGCAAGCTGCGCCTCGTCGAGCGGCGTCGCCGCCGCGAACAGCAGCGCCTCGAGCAGGCGCAGCTCATCCGCTCGCGCATTCGTATCCTGCGGTGGGTCTTCGTCCTGCACGATCACCAGTTTCTTTGCCGCACTTGGCATCGCTCTGCCCTCCTCATGCGTTGCCTTCAGGCGTTTCCTTGCACGCCTTGCGGCGCGGGCGTGGTCTCGATCACCGCCTGACCGGCTCCCACGCCGACGCGCTTACGCATGTACAGAGGCGCGAATGCCTGCTTTTGGTGGATTTCAGCTTCGCCTTCGCGCACCAGTTCGAGCGCGGACGCGAAGGATGATGCAAACACGGTCGCCGCCATCGAGGGCTCGACCAGGTAACTGATGAGATATTCGTCGATCCGTGTCCAGTCGTCGGTCTGGCCGATCAGCCGCTCCAGCGCGGCGCGCGCCTCGGCGAGCGACCAGGCTTTGCGCTTGGCGAAACGCACGCGTGCGAGCGCCGAATGCTGGCGCTGCACCGTATAGGCGGTGAGCAGGTCGTAGAGCGTGGCCGACCACTCGGGCTTTTTCACTTCCTCGATTGGCTCGGGCGCGCCGCGGCCGAATACATCGCGGTCGAACTGTGGCCGCCCCATCAGCTGCGCCGCGACGTTACGGAAGGCTTCGAGCCGCCGCAGCCGGTGCGCCAGAGCGAGCGCCATGTCCTCGGCGGTCGGGCCCGGCTCAACGGTATCGCTGCCCGGCAGCAGCAGGCGCGACTTCAGGTAGGCGAGCCAGGCCGCCATCACCAGATAATCGGCGGCGAGCTCCAGCCGCAGCTGTCGTGCCGCCTCGATGAAGGCAAGATACTGGTCCGCCAAGGCCAGGATCGAAATCTTGGTGAGGTCGACCTTCTGCGTGCGCGCCAGCATCAGCAGGAGATCGAGCGGCCCTTCGAACCCTTCGACGTCGACGACCAGCGCCGGCTCGGTCGAGGCGCGCTCCTCGCTCAGGGCCTGCGCGATCGTGCTCTCGAACTCGGTGTCGCTAACGGCCGGCGTTTCAGCAGGGGTTTCGTTCAT
>CAZNTY010000276.1:0-5236 GCA_964576085.1 uncultured Undibacter sp.
GCTTCGGCGGCCTGCAGGCCTATCATGGCAGCGCGCAGCATCTGCGCACGCTGGCGGAGCGGCGCGACGCCATCGCCGGCACCGTCGAGCAGACGCAGCGGACCGTCGACCTGCTGGCGCGCGAGGGCCTCGCCTGCGAAACCGTCGGCGGCGCCGGCACCGGAACCTTCGAGCTCGAAGCCGGAAGCGGCGTGTTCAACGAGATCCAGGCCGGCTCCTACATCTTCATGGATGCCGACTACGCCCGCAACCGCAAGGCCGACGGCGCACCCGATGACCGCTTCGAGCACGCGCTGTTCGTACTGACCACGGTGATGAGCCGGCCGTCCGACGCGCGGGCCGTGGTGGATGCCGGGCACAAGTCGGCAGCGGTCGACTCCGGTCCGCCAGAACCGTTCAACCGGCCCGGCATCGTCTATCGCCGCCCCAGCGACGAGCATGGCGTGCTGCTGCCGGAGGGCGGCGTATTGCCGCGGCGCGGCGAGAGAATTTTGCTGGTGCCGGGGCATTGCGATCCGACCGTCAATCTCTACGACTGGTATGTCTGCGTGCGCGGCTTGCACGGCGCGTCACCGCAGGTCGAGGCGGTGTGGCCGGTGGCGGCGCGCGGCGCGGCGCAATAAGCCGCGTGAAGAACGAAACGATCTGGTGTAGAGAGTCGCCATGATGCGACGTCACACATATTTCTTTTTGATTGGAGCCGCGCTGCTCGGCATGGCGGCGCTGGCGCCCGCGCGCGCCGAGGAAGAGAAGGTCGTCAACGTCTATAACTGGAGCGACTACGTCGCGCCGGATACGATTGCCGAATTCACCCGGCGCACCGGCATCAAGGTCAATTACGACGTCTATGATTCCAACGAGGTGCTGGAAGCGAAGCTCCTGGTCGGCCGCTCGGGTTACGACGTGGTGTTCCCGTCGGCGATGCCTTACCTGGCGCGGCAGGCCAAAGCAGGCGTCTACCAGAAACTCGATTTCTCGAAGCTGCCGCACGCCAAGGGCCTCGACCCCAAGGTGATGACTCAACTCAAGATCGCCGACCCGCAGAATGCCTACGCACTGCCTTACATGATGGCCGGCACCGGCGTCGGCTATATCAAGTCGAAGATCACGCCGCTGCTGTCCGATCCGCCGATCGGTAGCCTGGCGATGCTGTTCGACCCGAAGGTCGTCGCTGCGCTCAAGCCTTGCGGGGTCACCCTGCTCGATACTCCCGACGAGGTGTTTCCGGCTGCGCTGGCCTATCTCGGCCGGGATCCCATGAGCACCAGCGAGGCCGACCTCAAGGCCGCCGGCGAGGTGGTCGCCAAGGCGCGGTCCGGCTACCGCTATTTTCATTCGTCGAGCTATATCAACGACTTGGCAAATGGCGCGATCTGCCTCGCGCATGGCTATGCCGGCGACCTGTTCCAGGCGCGCAAGCGCGCCGCCGAGGCGAAGAACGGCGTCGACATCGGCATTTTTCTGCCGAAGGAGGGCGCCGCCTTCAACATCGACGTGATGGCGATCCCGAAGGACGCGCCGCATCCCGACAACGCGCACAAGTTCATCGATTACATCCTCGAGCCGCAGGTGGTCGCGGCGATCACCACCGCGGTCGGCTATGCCAATGCGGTGCCGGCATCGCGCGAATTCATTCCGAAAGCGATCAGCGACGATCCGGTTGTCTACCCGCCGGCGGACGTTAAGCTCTATTCGGCGCCCTTGGTGACGGCGACATACGAGCGCGAGCGGAATCGATTGTGGACGCGGATCAAGACCGGCCGGTAACGCCGCCGATCATCGGGATTGAGCGCGTCACGCGGCGTTTCGGCGGCGTGGTCGCGGTCGACGACGTGAGCCTCGAGATCGGGCGCGGCGAGTTCTTCTGCCTGCTCGGCGCATCGGGCTCCGGCAAGACCACGCTGCTGCGCATGCTGGCGGGGTTCGAGCGTCCCGATGCCGGCCGTATCCTGATCGACGGCGAGGACGTGACCGGCAAGCCGCCTTATCTGCGGCCGGTCAACATGATGTTCCAGTCCTATGCGCTGTTTCCCCATCTGACGGTGGAGAAGAATGTCGCGTTCGGCCTGGTCGAGGAGGGGCGCCCGAAGGCGGAAATCCGCGAGCGCGTGCAGGAGGCGCTCGGCCTTCTCGACATGGGCGCGCTCGGCGGGCGTAAACCGCATCAACTGTCGGGCGGCCAGCGTCAGCGCGTCGCGCTTGCCCGCGCGCTGGTGAAGCGGCCGAAGATCCTGCTGCTCGACGAGCCACTGGCGGCGCTCGACAAGAAGCTGCGCGAGCGCGCGCAGGCCGAGCTGGTCGGCCTGCGTGAGCGCGTCGGCATCACCTTCGTGGTCGTGACCCACGACCAGGAGGAGGCGATGGCGATGGCAAGCCGCATCGCGCTGATGCACCATGGCAAGGTCGTGCAGGTCGGCACCCCGCGCGAGCTCTACGAACAGCCCGCCTCGCGCTACGTCGCCGAATTCTTCGGCGAGGCCAATGTGTTCGAGGCGCTGGGCCGCACCGTGATGGTGCGGCCGGAGCATCTGCGGCTGGCGCGGCAGGCGCCGGCGCAGGGCGGCGGGCTGCAGGGCTGTGTCGAAAGTCTCATGTTTCTCGGCAGCTTCTACACCGCGCGGGTCGTGCTCGACGGTGGCAAGCCGGTCATGGCGCGGCTGTCCCCCGGCGAGCTTGCGGCGGCCGGCTCGCCCGCGCCGGGCGAGACGGTTCACGTCTACTGGGCGCCGGACGCGGCGCGGACGCTGGCATCATGAGCAGCCGAGGCCGGCGTGCGCTGGTGATCGGCCTGCCGTTCGGCTGGCTCCTGGTGTTCGTGCTGCTGCCGGCATTGGTGGTGCTGGCGATTGGCTTTACCGAGCCGCGCATCGGCTCGCCGCCCTTCACGCCGCCATTGTCGTGGGGCGAGGGCACGCTGCCGCGGCTCGATCTGATCGCCGATAATTACCTGCGGCTCGTCTCCGATCCGCTTTATATCGACGCCTTCATCAGCTCGATCCGTATCGCCGCCGGCGCGTCGTTCATTACGCTGCTGATCGCCTACCCGATGGCCTATGCGCTCGCCCGCGCGCGCGAAAGCGTGCGGGCGCCGCTCCTGATGCTGGTGGTGCTGCCGTTCTGGACCTCATTCCTGATCCGCGTCTATGCCTGGACCGGCCTTCTCAATTCCAACGGCCTGATCAACGAGGCGCTGATGAAGGCCGGCCTGATCGCGGAGCCGCTGCCGTTGTTGCATACCGAATTCGCCGTCTATCTCGGCATCGTCTATTCGTATCTGCCGTTCATGGTGCTGCCGATCTTTGCGGTGCTGGAGCGGCTCGACTGGGGCCTGCTCGAGGCCGCCGCCGATCTCGGCGCGCGGCCGCGGCGCGCCTTTTTCCGGGTCACGCTGCCGCTGTCGCTGCCCGGCATCGTCGCCGGGTTGTTGCTGGTGTTCATTCCGGCGCTTGGCGAGTTCATCATCCCCGAGCTGCTCGGCGGACCGGATACGCTGATGGTCGGCCGCGTGCTGTGGACCGAGTTCTTCAACAACCGTGACTGGCCGATGGCATCGGCGCTGGCGATCGTGCTGCTGGTTGCCGTGCTGGTGCCTGCGGCGGTGGTGTTCCGGCTGGCCCGGCGGGCGGAGGCGGCATGAAGCGGTCCGTGATCCCGCTGACGATGCTCGCGTTCGGCTATGCCTTCCTCTACGTGCCGATCGCGGTGCTGATCGTCTATTCGTTCAACGACAACCGGCTGGTCACGGTGTGGAGTCATGCGTCGACCCGCTGGTACGGCGAACTGTTCCGCAATGCGCAGATCGGCGATGCGTTGTGGCTCTCGCTGCGGGTTGCGGCGGTGAGCGCCACGGCGTCGGCTGTGCTCGGCACGCTCGCCGCCTTCGCCATGCAGCGCATGGGGCGCTTCGCCGGCCGCGCCCCCTTCGAGGCGCTGGCCATGATGCCGCTGGTGCTGCCGGAAGTGCTCACCGGCCTGTCGCTGCTGCTGCTGTTCGTGTTCCTCGGCGAGACCGTCGGATGGCCGCAGCAGCGCGGCGCCGACACCATCACGCTCGCGCATATCCCGGTCGGAATGGCCTACGCGATCGTGGTGATCCGCGCGCGGCTCTCGCAGCTCGACCCGGTGCTGGAGGAGGCGGCTGCCGACCTCGGCGCGCCGCCGTGGCGCAGCTTTCTGCGGGTGACGCTGCCGCTGCTGCTGCCGGCGGTTCTGGCCGCCTGGCTGCTCGCCTTCACCTTGTCGCTCGACGACGTGGTGATCGCGAGCTTCGTCACCGGCCCCGGCGCGTCAACCCTGCCGATCGTGATCTTCTCCAGCGTCCGGCTCGGCGTCTCGCCGCAGATCAACGCGCTGGCGACGCTGCTCGTGCTCGCCGTCGCCGTGCTGATCGTCACGGCGATGCTGATGCTGCGGCGCGCCGAGCGTCAGGCGCCCTGAACTGCGTGCGCCTTGACGCGCTAGTTCGCGACGAACAGCCGGCCGAGCTCGGTCGAGATCGTGTTGAACGTGGTGACGATCTCGTCCGCGGAGGTGAGCAGGAAGAACTTGTTGGTGTCGCTCGCGCAGTTCTTCAGCATGGTCGACGTCGCGTCGCGTCCGGTATTGACCTGCACGGTGTAGAGCAGGATGCCGGCGGCCTTGATATTGGCGCAGGTCAGCTTTTCCCGCGCGTCGATCGAGGATTGCCTGGTGTACCAGCGGTCTTCGGTATTGAGGCCGTCGGTCAGCAGCACGATCACCTGCGAGTAGCTGTAGCTCGGGTCCATCGGCGGTACCGTGAACGGCCCGCCGCCGGCGAGCGACATCCAGCCGAGCGCGAGGCCGATCGCCTGGTTGGTGTTGCCGCCGGGCGTCATGCCGTTGACGAGCGTGCTCATCGCGGTCCAGTTGTCGCTCAGCGGCAGCGACGCCTGCGGGCAGGAGTCGTATTGCTCGGCGGCGAACAGTGTCGCCGTGGTGGCGGGGTCCGGCGCGACGACGTTGGTGTCGTAGTTGCCGGCCGCCGGCCCGCTGCTGTTGCCGCGGTCGACCACGCAGCCGTTCCAGGTGGAATGGTTCGCCGGCGTCCAGACGCCGCTGTGCGACTGGCAACTGCTCTTGCTGGTGTAGCTCGTCTTGCTGCATGAGCCGTTCTTGGTGTCCCAGTCGGTCCAGTCGATCCACGGCGCTTGATAATGGGCGGGGTCGAGATTGGCGTCCTTCGCGAACGGGACGATCGACACATAGACGTCGCCGT
>CAZNTY010000277.1:0-6573 GCA_964576085.1 uncultured Undibacter sp.
GACCTTGGTCGCCTTGGTCTTGGCCGCGAACAGGTCGGAGCCTGAGCCCGGTTCGCTCATGCCGATCACGAAGCACAGCTCGCCGCGGCAGATGCGCGGCAGGATGTCGGCCTTGATGTGCTCGGGCGCGTATTTGAGCAGGATCGGCCCGCTCTGCCGGTCGGCGACGAAGTGCAGCCGGACCGGCGCGTTGGCGACGCGAAATTCCTCGGTCACGACGAAGCGCTCGAGGAAGCTGCGCTCGCGGCCGCCGTATTTTTTCGGCCAGGTCATGCCGATCCAGCCTTTGGCGCCGACACGTCGGCTGAACTCGCGGTTATGACTATCGCCATGGCCCGGGCGGTGCGGGTCGAAGGTGCCGCGTGCGATCTCCCCGGCGAGGAACGCGCGCACCTCGGCGCGCAGAGCCTCGCATTCGGGCGGCAGCCGCACCTGATCGAATTGAAGGTCGGTGCTCATCGCGACGCCACCAGCGGCCAGAATTCGTCGGCGCCGCGCCGGGCCACGTGCCGGCCGAGCTCATTCGCCCAATAGCTCTCGCTGCCGAAATCATCGCGCCACGCCAGCATGCGCAGCGTGAAGCGGTGCAGCACGTGCTCCTTCGTGAAGCCGATGGCGCCGAACACCTGGTGGGCGATCGCGGCGCCTTCGGCGGCCGCCTCGGCGCAGCGGATCTTCGCAGCGGCCGCTTCCAGAAACACCGCATCATCGAAGCCATCAGCGTGCGCAATGGTATCGGCCGCCGAGCCGGACGCCGCCAGGGCCGCCGCCACCTCGCCGGCGAGCCGTGCCAAGTTCTGTTGCACCGCCTGAAACTTGCCGATGGGCCGCTCGAACGCCACGCGCTCGTTGGCATAGCCGACGCTCAGCGACAGGATTGCCTCCAGCGCGCCGGCGGTCTCGACGCTGCGTATCGTCGCGCCCATCAGCATCAGCTCACGCAGCACATCGCCGGAGACCGACGCGCTCCCCATCGGCCGCACCCGATCGAAGGTCACGGCGTTGCTGGCGTCCCCCGCGATGGTCTGCCGGTCATCGACCCGGCAGTCTTTGGTCTCGATCAGCGCTACTGTTGTACGCTCGTCATGGCCGGCAATCGTCACGATGTGGCTGGCCTCGCTGGCGAAGGGCACGAAGTCGGCATGGCCGCTCAGGGTGCCGTCGTCATTGATCCCGATGCGGCCGTTCGGCCGCACCGGCACGACCGTCATGGCGCCCGGCGGCGAGGCGAGACCGGCGCGCGCCAGCAGCCAGCCCCCGAGCAGGGTTTCCGCAAGCGGCACCGGAACGGCAAAACGGCCGGCGATGCGAAGCACCTCGAAGCCGTCGGCCAGGCTTGCGTCCGCGCCGCCAAGTTTCTCGGGGACCCAGGCAAGAGTGAGCCCGGCTTCGGTCAATGCGCGCCACAGCAGTTCTTTCCAGCGCCCGTCGCTCGCGCGGTTGACGGCCTGCGGATCGGCAAGGTCCGCAAAAATCCGCGTCGCCGTGTCTGCGACAATGTTGCCGCTGTTATCGGTCAAGGATTTGTCTCGCCCGGAGTCGCACCGCCGGCATGGTGCGGCGCGGCCGGTCGATTGGCAAGCGCATGCATCGGCTGCTCATAATGTCGGGTTGATCGTAGGTATCAGTCCGGCTAGCGTGATCGGAATCGAAAACAAGAAAATAGCGGGGCGGTCTAAAGTCCGGCTCACAGGGAGGATATATGCAGGCAAAAATCCTGACACTGACGATTGCGGTCGCCGCCAGCGTGGCCGCAGCAACGCTCGCGCAGGCGGCCGAGCCCAAGCACGGCGGCATCATGCGCTTTTACCATCGCGAGACGCCGCCGAGCCTCTCGATCCACGAGGAAGCGACGTTCTCGGTCAACGCGCCGGCGATGGCGCTCTACAACAATCTGGTCGTCTACGACCAGCACAAGCCGCAGAACAGCATGGATACCATCGTTCCGGACCTGGCCGACAGCTGGGCCTGGAGCAGCGACAACCTTTCGCTCACATTCAAGCTGCATCAGGGCGTGAAGTGGCACGACGGCCAGCCCTTTACGTCCAAGGACGTGAAATGCACGTTCGACCTGATCCAGGGCAAGGCGCAGGACAAGTTCCGCAAGAATCCGCGCAAGGACCTGTTCAGCAACATCACCGACGTCACCACCAACGGCGACTACGAGGTGACGCTGCACCTCAAGCGGCCGCAGCCCTCGATCCTGGCGATGATCGCATCCGGCTATACGCCGATGTATTCCTGCCACGTCAGCGCCGCGCAGATGCGCACGCATCCGATCGGCACCGGCCCGTTCAAGTTCGTTGAGTTCAAGCAGAATGAGTCGATCAAGCTCACGCGCAACCCGGACTATTTCAAAAAGGGTCTGCCTTACCTCGACGGCATCGAATACACGATCATTCCGAACCGCGCGACCGCGGTGCTCGCTTTCGTCGCGGGCAAGATCGATGCAACCTTCCCGACGGAGCTGACGGCGGCGCTGATCAAGGATATCAAGTCGCAGGATCCGACCGCCGTCTGCGAGATCGGCCCGATCAACGTCAGCAGCAACCTGATCCTCAACCGCGACAAGCCGCCGTTCGACAACGCCGACCTGCGAAAGGCGCTCGCGCTGTCGCTCGATCGCAAGTCGTTCATCGACATCATCTTCCAGGGCCAGGGCGACGTGGGCGGCACGCTGCTGCCGCAGCCGGAAGGCGTCTGGGGCATGCCGCCGGAAATGCTCAAGACCATTCCGGGCTATGGCGACGTCAAGAAAGACCGCGAGGAGGCGCGCGCCATCATGGCCAAGCTCGGCTACACCGCCGACAAGCCGCTCAAGCTCAAGGTCTCGACCCGCAACCTCGCCACCTATCGCGATCCGGCGGTGGTGCTGATCGACCAGCTCAAGACCATCAACGTCGACGCCGAGCTCGAGCCGGTCGAATCCAGCGCCTGGTTCGCCAAGGTCGCGCGCGGCGATTATGCCATCGGCCTTAACCTGACCGGCAACGGCATCGATGACCCGGACCAGGCCTTCTACGAGAACTACGGCTGTGGCTCCGAACGCAACTACACCCACTACTGCAACAAGGAACTGCAGGCGCTGTTCGACAAGCAGTCGCAGGAAACCAACGTCGACAAGCGCAAGAAGCTGGTGTGGGAGATCGACAAGAAGCTCCAGGAGGACGTGGCACGTCCGATCCTGATGCATGGCCGCTCCGGCATGTGCTGGAAGCCCTACGTCAAGAACATGACGGTGATGACCAACAGTGTCTACAACGGCTATCGTTACGAGGACCTCTGGCTCGACAAATAGGCGCTGAACCTGCAATGCGCGTCCGGCCGTCGGTGGGCCGGCCGGGCGCGCTTTCCCCCGCGGACACTGGGAGGCCAAGGTGGGAAGCTACCTGATCAGGCGCTTCGGCTTGATGCTTCTGACGCTGTTCGGCATTTCCGTGCTGATCTTCGTCATGTTGCGGCTGGTGCCGGGCAACATCGCCGACATCCTGTTCGACGCGGCGGGCATGATCGACACCGCAGAGAAGGCCAATCTCGAGAAGCAGCTGGGTCTCGATCAGCCGATCATCGTGCAATATGCGCAGTGGATCGGCGGCCTGGCGCACGGTGACCTTGGCTATTCCTACGTGTCGGAGAAGCCGGCGCTCGCCGAGATTCTGCCGCGCATCCCGATCACCGCGAAGCTCGCCGGGCTGGCGCTGTTGTTTTCGATCGTGTTCGGCGTGCCGCTCGGCGTGATCAGCGCCGTGAAGCAGAATTCCAAGCTCGATTATGTGCTGCGGGTCGTCAGCTTGAGCGGCCTGTCGATGCCGTCATTCTGGCTCGGCCTCCTGATCCTGATGGGCTTCGTCGCGTATTTCGGCTCCATTCCGATCTACACCGATCCGCCGCAGGGGTTCTGGAACGCCCTGCTGCTCTACAGCGTGCCGGCCGCGGCGGTCGGCTTCCGCTCCTCGGCGCTGGTGATGCGCCTGACGCGCTCCTCGATGCTGGAAGTGCTGCGGCAGGACTATATCCGCACCGCGCGGGCCAAGGGCGCCTCCGACCGCACCGTCAACTATCGTCATGCGCTGCGCAACGCGCTGCTGCCGGTCGTCACCGTGATCGGCATCGAAGCCGCGTTCCTGATGGGCGGCCTGATCGTGACTGAGACGGTGTTCAACATTCCCGGCGTCGCACGCTTCCTGGTCGAGGCGATCCGCTGGCGCGATTATCCGATCGTGCAGAACCTCGTGATGTTTATCGCTGTAGTCGCAGTGTCGGTCAATTTCCTGATCGACCTGCTCTATGCCGCGCTCGATCCGCGCATCCGGTATTCGGGCTGACAATGTCGAGCATCGATCTCATCCCGGCTCCCGTGGCCGATGTCGAACGCGGCGAGAGCGTATGGTCGAGGCTGTGCCACCATGCGGTGTCGCATCCGCTCGGCATGGTCGGAGCGGTGATCATGATCGTGTTCGTTTTTGCGGCGGTGTTTGCCGACTTCATCACCGGCTACAGTCCGGTCACGACCAACTCGGCGATCTCGCTGCTGCCGCCCAATCACGACCACGTGCTCGGCGCCGATGCGATGGGCCGCGACATCTACAGCCGCATCGTCTATGGCGCGCGCATCTCGCTCGCGGTCGGGCTCGGCTCGACGGCGCTCGGCTCGCTGTTCGGCGTCTCGCTCGGTCTTGCGTCAGGCTATATCGGGGGCTGGGTCGATCTCGCGATCCAGCGTGTTGTCGACGTGCTCCAGGCGGTGCCTCTGCTGGTGCTGGCACTGGTGATGGCGGCCTCGCTCGGTCCCGCGCTCGACAACACCATCGTCGCCATCGCCATACCGCTGATTCCCTATACGGCGCGGGTGATCCGCTCCAATACACTGGCCTTGCGCGAGCAGCCTTTCGTCGAAGCGGCACGCGCCATCGGCATGAGCGAGTTCCGCATCGCCGTGCGCCACGTGCTGCCGAACACGGTCGCGCCGTTGATCGTGATCGCGACCGCGCAGCTCGGCGCCGCGATCCTCACCGAAGCGTCGCTGTCCTTCCTCGGTCTCGGCGTGCCGGAGCCGCATCCGTCCTGGGGCCGCATGCTGTCGGAATCGGCGGCGGAATATGTCCGCGTCGCGCCGTGGCTGGTGATCTTCCCCGGGGTGGCGATCAGCCTTGCGGTGTTCGGCACCAACCTGTTCGGCGACGCCTTGCGCGACATCCTCGATCCGCGGCTGCGTGATTGATGTCGGCTGTCCTCACCGATCATTCGCGCCCGGCCGATGCCACCGAGCCGCTGCTCACGGTCGAGGACCTGCGCACCTATTTCGACCTGCGCCACGGCACGGTGAAGGCGGTCGACGGCGTCAGCTTCGCGCTGGCCCCGCACGAGACCCTGGCGATCGTCGGTGAGTCGGGCTGCGGCAAGAGCATCACCGCGTTGTCGCTGATGCGCCTTGTCCCCGATCCGCCGGGCCGGATCGCAGGCGGTTCGGTCAGGCTCGCCGGCGTCGATTTGCTCGGGCTCGACGAGGAGGCGATGCGCGCGGCGCGCGGCAAGGACATCGCCATGATTTTCCAGGAGCCGATGACCTCGCTCAACCCGGTGCTCACCATCGGCGCCCAGATCGCGGAGGCGGTGCTGCTGCACGAGAAGGTGAGCCGCCGGCAGGCCTTCGACAAGGCGGTGGAGATGCTGCGCCTGACGCGCATCCCGGAACCGGAACATCGTGCCCACGAATATCCGCATCAGTTGTCGGGCGGCATGCGCCAGCGGGCCATGATCGCGATGGCGCTCGCCTGCAATCCGAAGGTGCTGATCGCCGACGAGCCGACCACGGCGCTCGACGTCACCATCCAGGCCCAGATCCTCGACCTTATCCTCGATCTGCAGAAGAAGCTCGGCACCGCCGTCATCCTCATCACCCACGACCTCGGCGTCGTGGCGGAAACCGCGCAGCGCGTCATCGTGATGTATGCGGGGCGCAAGGTCGAGGAAGCGCCGGTCGGAGAATTGTTCGCATCGCCGCAGCATCCTTATACGCGCGGCCTGATGGCTTCGATCCCGCGGCTGCCGCTGATGCGCGGCGAGGCTGATGCCACGGCCGAGCGCCTGCAGGAGATTCCGGGCACCGTGCCGGCGCTCAGCAACCTGCCGCCGGGCTGCGTGTTCGCACCGCGCTGCGCCCACGCGATCGACATCTGCCGCACGCGATATCCCGATTACGAGGAAAAGCGGCCCGGCCACTGGGCGGCCTGCTGGCGCTCGCACGAGTTGTTCGGAGACGGCCATGCCTGATCGCCCGGCCGACGGTCCGCCCGTGCTGGAGGTGCAGGGCCTTCGCAAGCATTTCCCGGTCCGCAAGGGGCTGTTGCAGCGCGCGGCCGGCACGGTGTTCGCCGTCGACGGCGTGAGCTTCGCGATCCGGAACGGTGAAACGCTGGGTCTCGTCGGCGAATCCGGCTGCGGCAAGTCGACTGTCGGGCGGTCGGTGATGCGCCTGATCGAGCCGACCGCGGGCACCATCCGGATCGGCGGCACCGACATCACGCGGCTCGGCAAGAGGGAGCTGCGGCCGTATCGCCGGCAGATGCAGAT
>CAZNTY010000278.1:0-2362 GCA_964576085.1 uncultured Undibacter sp.
AGAAGCGGCAGCGCGGTGAGACCGTCGAGGTCCGGCATCTCGACGTCGAGCACCACCACGTCGGGGTCGATGCGCTCGATCTGGTCGACCGCCTCGCGGCCGCTACACAACGCCGCGGCCATTTCCAGGTCCGGCTCGGCATCGACCCAGCGCGCAAACAGACCACGCACCACCACCGCGTCATCGACGATCATGACGCGGAGACGACGGCTTGCGGCGGACACCGGCGGTGCTTTGGTGAGGAGCACGCTCATGCGGGCGGCTTTGTGCTTGCCGTTGAGACGATGGCCTCAGAGCAGCCCGACCTCCTGGAACTTGGCCTCGACGATCTCGCGGTCAAACGGCTTCATGATGTATTCGTTGGCGCCGGCGTGAAGCGCGCGGGCGATATGGGCCACGTCATTCTCGGTGGTGCAGAACACGACCTTGGGCGCATCGCCGCCCGGCAGCTTGCGCAGCGAGCGCAGAAATTCGTAGCCATCCATCTTGGGCATGTTCCAGTCGAGCAGGATCGCCTCCGGCAGTTGGCGACGACAGACATCGAGCGCCTGCTCGCCGTCTTCCGCCTCGACAATCTGAAATTCCATGCCTTCGAGGATTCGCCGCGCCACCTTGCGAATGACACTCGAGTCGTCCACCACCAAACACGTTCTCATCGCAACCTCGCATCTATGAAGCGGCGGACAATCCGCAGCCGGTTCAGTTTCCCTCGAACGAAATCATGCCGCGACCGCTTGTTCCGTCAGGCCCAGCACGCGATCGACGTCGATCAGCAGCAGCAGTT
The DNA here is from genome assembly GCA_964576085.1 of uncultured Undibacter sp. GTDB lineage: Bacteria > Pseudomonadota > Alphaproteobacteria > Rhizobiales > Xanthobacteraceae > Pseudolabrys. The sequence goes on from CAZNTY010000278.1 coordinate 785, forward strand.
GGTCCTCGAGCCGGTGGATGCCAAAAGACAGCCCGGCAAGCCGTGGGTCGAGATTGACGGGATTGGCTTCGCGCCGGTTGTCGTCGAGCTTGAGCACCTCGCCAACGCTGTCGACCAAAAGACCGTAGGATTCGCCACGGGACTCGATGCCGATTGCCATTGCCGGCTCGCCGTCGCCAGGAGCCGCGGAAAAGCCGAGGCGGCGTCGCATGTCGATCAGGGTGACGATACGGCCGCGCAGATTGATGAGGCCTGCAACGTCCGGCGGCGCCAGCGGCACGCGCGTCAGGCGGTCCGGAACGAACACATCCTGCACGCGCAGGATCGGCAGGCCGAAGCGCTGGCCGGCAACGGTCGCGGTGACATATTCGCTGAAATTCTCGCCGGCAGGCGCGGTCATGCGGCCACCCTGGCGTCGACTTGTTCCTTGAGCGAGGCGATCAACCCCTGCCGATCGAACTTGGCGACATAGTCATGGAAACCGACTTCGCGGCCGCGCTCGACCGCTTCGGCCGAAACCACCGACGACAGGGCGACGATCGGCAGGTTCGCCGTGGCCTTGTCGGCGCGCAGGCGCTGGGCGAGCGCGAAGCCATCCATCTCCGGCATATCGATATCGGTGATCACGACGTCGAACGTCCGCCCGCCGGCGATCATCGCAAGACCCTCGTGCGCGCGACTGACCGCTGTCACCTCATAGCCGGCAGCCTGCAGCACGGGCGCGAGCATGTTGAGGAAGAACGGCGAATCGTCGATCAGGAGGACGCGCGGCCTGTGGGTGCGCCCGGCGTCGTCGTTGCCGCGGAACCAGTCGGCGAAGGCCAGCGGGACGAAGTGACCGACATCGACGACTTCCGTGGCCTGGCCGCGGATGACCGCCGAGCCGAGCACACCTGGCGAGGCGCTGGCGACCTGGATATCGAGCCGCTCGTCAACGATGTCGATGATCTCGTCGACGACCAGCGCCATCGAGCGGCCGCCGTCGGAAAAGACGAGGAGCGGCTGCGCGCCTTCGCCTTTCACGCGCACGGTGTCGTCGAGGCCGACCAGCGGCATCAACTGGCCGCGGTACTGCACCATGTGACGGCCGTTCGACAATTCGATGGTTCTCGCGTCGATTTCTTCGAGCCGCGTGATCAGCGCGAGCGGCACCGCCTTCGGCTGCGGCGAACCGGCGCGGAACACCAGCAGCGACGTTTTGGTCTCCGTCATCGTGGTCTGTCCGGCCTGCGCGAGTGCGGCCGCCTCGGCGGCGGCGAGTTGCGTCGAGGCCGTGCCGCCGAGCGCCTGAACGATGCCGTTGGGGTCAACGATCATGATGACCGACCCGTCGCCCAGAATGGTGTTGCCCGAGAACATGGCGATGCCGCGCAGCTTGCTCGACATCGGCTTCACGACAATTTCCTCGGTGTGGAACACCGCGTCGACAATGACGCCAAACGACTGGCTGCCGAATTCGATGACGACGACGAATCCTTCGTCCTCGATGAGCGCGTCCTCAGCCTCGAGGCCGAATAACCTGGTCAGCCGAGCGACCGGCAACAGGCGATCGCGCAGCCGCAGCACGGCGGTGTCCCT
>CAZNTY010000279.1:0-1947 GCA_964576085.1 uncultured Undibacter sp.
TCGGATTATTCGCGCATCAATCTCACCGACGATGCCGACGCCATCGCGCAGAAGATCCGCAAGGCCAAGACCGATCCCGACCCGCTGCCGAGCGAAGACAAGGGCCTCGCGCCGAGACCCGAGGCCGACAACCTCGTCGGCATCTACGCCGCGCTCAAGGGCATCACCAAGGCCGACGTGCTGCGCGAGTTCGGCGGCGCTCAATTCTCCACCTTCAAGTCGGCGCTGGTCGATCTTGCGGTGGCCAAGCTCGGTCCGATCGGCGCCGAGATGAAGCGGCTGGTCGGCGACCCCGCCTATATCGACAGCGTGCTCGCCGACGGATCGGCTCGCGCCGAAACGATTGCCGCCGAAACAATGAAGGCGGTCAAGGATATCGTCGGATTCATTCGGCGCTGAGCGTCAATCCGAACGGCTTGTCCCGACGCGGTGCCTCATGCCACCATCGCCACCATGAGCCGGAAGCGTCGCAGCTTCGAGAAGGGCCACAAGCGCAAATACCTCGTTGTCATCGACGACACCGAGGAGTGCGACCGCGCCGTGCACTGGGCGGCGCAGCGGGCCGGCCGCACCAAATCAGGCATCGTCATGCTGCGTGTGATCGAAACTGGCGACCATGGCGCGCAGTGGCTCGGTGTCGCCGACATCATGCGCGCCGAATCGATGGAAGCGGCGAAGGCGATGCTCAACAAGGCCGCCGAACGCGCCAGGAAAATCGCAACCGTCAAGGTCGACATGGTGATCCGCGAAGGGACGACGGCGGAGGAGATCGTCAAGCTGATCGACGAGGATGCCGACATTGGCATCCTGGTGCTGGCAGCCAGTACCGGCAAAGAAGGCCCCGGCCCGCTGGTGACCAATCTGGCCAAGGCCGCCGGCAGCTTTCCGATCCCGTTTGCCATTGTGCCGGGCCACCTGAGCGACGAAGAAATCGACGCCAGTTCCTAGGTTTCCGTGCGGCGGTTGACCGGAACGAACCCAAGAGCCATTTATCGACTGTGTTCCGTTTATCCGCGGGCCTTGAACCCGTGTGAGGAGGCTTGAGAATGTTCATCCAGACCGAGGCCACCCCCAATCCGGCGACCCTGAAATTCCTGCCCGGCCGCGCCGTGCTCGAAAACGGCACACTTGACCTGCGCGACAAGGCCGGCGCGGCGTCCTCGCCATTGGCGCAACGGCTGTTCGATATTCCTCACGTGACCGGCGTGTTCTTCGGCTCGGATTTCATCTCGATCACCAAGGATGGCGGCGACTGGCAGCAGATGAAACCAGCGATCCTCGGCGCCATCATGGAGCATTACATGAGCGGCGCGCCGATCCTGGCGCAGGATGCCCCGGAGGCCGCCGGCGATGAATTTTTCGACGCGGTCGATGCCGATACCGTCGCCACCATCAAGGACCTGATCGAGACACGAGTTCGGCCGGCGGTGGCCGGCGATGGCGGCGACATCACGTTCAGGGGCTACAAGGAAGGCGTGGTCTATCTGCACATGAAAGGCGCCTGCTCCGGCTGTCCGTCCTCGACTGCGACCCTCCAGCACGGCATCCAGAACCTGTTGCGGCACTTCGTGCCTGAGGTGCAGGAAGTGCGGCCGATCTAGGGTCAAGCTGCAAGTGTAAGTGTCATGCCCGCGAGCTTCGGCGCGCTTGGAGTCCGCTGAAGCGCGGAGCACGAAGGCCGAAAGCGTGCATCCAGTATTATAAACGCTTGCGCTACAATCCGTATCATTGATTGCTGGACCATCCGCTTTCGCGGATGAGGACGGTGGGTGGAATGCGTGTTCTCGCCATCGACACTGCGCTTGAAGCCTGCGCGGCAGCCGTGCTCGACACGGAACGGGCACAGCGCATCGTGCACGAATCGCGGGCCATGACACGTGGGCACGCCGAGGCGTTGATGCCGCTGATCGCACGCGTGCTGGACCGTGCCGGCTTCATCGCCGAGCA
>CAZNTY010000280.1:0-6289 GCA_964576085.1 uncultured Undibacter sp.
CCGCGCAGGCGCGCGCGGATGCCCTCAAGGAGCGCAAGACCAGGCGCAAGGGGGGCGACGCATGAGCACGCTTCAGCATGGCCTCGCCCCGAGAATGTGACCCATTTCGCCGCGCCGCCGCGCCATCGTCGCCGGCCTCGATGTCGGCTCGAGCAAGATCGTCTGCCTGATTGCGCGGCTGCATCCGCAGGAACCGCAGGAAACCCTTCGCCGGCGTACGCACGGCGTCGAGGTGCTCGGCATTGGCCACGTCGAGTCGGTCGGCATGAAAGCCGGGACCGTCGCCAATCTGGCCGAAGTCGAAGACGCGATCGGGCATGCGGTAGAACTCGCCGAACGCTCGGCCTCGGTTCACCTCGATTCCGTGGCCGTGTCGGTTTCCGGCGGCCGCCTCTCCAGCGATGCCTTCGCGGCCAGCGTCAAGGTCGCGGGCCCGACCGTGTCCGACGACGATATCGGCCGGGTGCTGGCCGCCGGCAGCCGTCATTCCGTCCGCGAGGGACGGGTCGTCCTCCATTCGCTGCCGTTCGGTTATTCCCTCGACAATGTCCGTGGCGTGCGGGAGCCGCGCGGGATGCTGGCACGCTCGATCGGCGTCGACATGCATGCTGTGACCGCCGACATCGCCACCCCCCGCAACCTGATGCTGGCCATCGAGCGCTGCCACCTGTCCGTCGAGGCCATGGTGGCAAGCCCCTATGTCGCGGGCCTTTCCGTGCTGGCCGACGACGAGGCGGATATCGGGGCCGCGGTCGTGGACATGGGGGCGGGGACAACGACGATCGCCGCCTTCTCGGCCGGCCACTTCATCCATGCCGACGGCTTCGCCCTGGGGGGCCAGCACGTGACCATGGATTTGGCCCGCGGACTCAACGCCCGGGTTGCTGATGCCGAGCGAATCAAAGCGTTCTATGGCACTGTGCTGGCCGGTGGAACAGACGAGCGCGACATGATCACGGTGCCGGCGCTGAGCGATGACCCGCGTGAACCGCCGCAGGTTATCTCTCGCGCCACGCTGGTGCAGATCATCAGGCCGCGCGTTGAGGAGATTCTCGAAATGGTGCGCGACCGGTTGGGCACATCGCCCTTGTCGGCCGAGCCTCATGCGAGTGTCGTCCTGACCGGCGGGGCAAGCCAGCTTCCCGGATTGCAGGAGCTCGCCGCCCGCATTCTCAACCGTACGGTCCGGATCGGCCGGCCACTCGGCTTCGCCGGGTTGCCCGAGCCGGCCAAGGGACCAGCCTTTGCCGTCGCTGCAGGTCTGTTGGTCTATCCCCAGGCGGCGCATCTCGAACATTTTGAACCGCGGCGAACGCGGCAATTGATGACAGGGACGGGCGGCTATGTCGCGCGGGTCGGACGATGGCTCAGGGAGAGCTTCTGATGATTCGCTCACAGGATCCCCGTTGCGGCCGATGGCGGACCGGCCGACCCGGTGGCGTTCCGAACGCCCGCGTATTCAAGAGGCAGCTATGACCATCGACTTGAAAATCCCCGACATCCGGGAGCTCAAACCGCGGATCATCGTCTTCGGGGTCGGCGGGGCCGGCGGCAACGCCGTCAACAACATGATCGCGGCGGGCCTCCAGGGCGTCGACTTCGTCGTCGCCAATACCGACGCACAGGCGCTCACCCAGTCAAAGGCGGAGCGCGTGATCCAGTTGGGTGCGCAGGTGACCGAAGGCCTCGGCGCCGGCTCCCAGCCCGAGATCGGCCGCGCCGCCGCGGAAGAAGAGATCGACGAGATCCGCGACCATCTGAGTGGCTCGCACATGGTCTTCGTCACTGCCGGCATGGGCGGCGGCACCGGCACCGGGGCCGCACCTGTGATCGCGCGTGTCGCGCATGAAATGGGAATCCTCACTGTCGGTGTCGTGACCAAGCCCTTCCACTTTGAAGGCGACCGCCGCATGCGCTTCGCCGAAGCGGGCATCGCCGAGCTGCAGAAGAACGTCGATACGCTTCTCGTCATCCCCAATCAGAATCTGTTCCGCGTCGCCAACGAGAAGACGACTTTCGCCGACGCCTTCGCCATGGCGGACCAGGTTCTCTATTCGGGCGTCGCCTGCATCACCGACCTGATGGTGAAAGAGGGGCTCATCAATCTCGACTTCGCCGACGTGCGTTCGGTCATGCGCGCGGCCGGCAAGGCGATGATGGGTACCGGCGAGGCATCAGGCGAGAAGCGGGCGTTGAGCGCTGCCGAAGCCGCGATCTCCAATCCGCTCATCGACGATTCGACCATGCGGGGCGCCAGGGGCCTGCTCGTGTCGATCACGGGCGGCCGCGACCTGACGCTTTACGAAGTCGATGAAGCCGCCACCCGCATTCGCGAGGAAGTCGACAAGGACGCCAACATCATTGTCGGCGCGACGTTCGACGAAAGCCTCGAAGGCATCATCCGCGTGTCGGTGGTTGCGACCGGTATCGACCAGGTCAATGCGGTGAAAGCAGCGCCCGCCTCGGAAAGCCGTCTCGCCGAAGTGACGCAAAAGCTGCGCGCTGAAGCGCAGAAGCCCGCACCGATGATCGATCGCGCGCCGAGCACGCGTCTGGCGCCCGCCGCGATCGGCGATGCCGCGCATGCGGCCGTCGCTGCGGCATTGCAGGCTCCCACCTCGATCGACGACGTGACCATTCGTGCGCTGCCGCCGAAGCCGTCGCTGTTCGTTGAGCCCGAAATCGCCGAAGCCGCGCCGCCGCCGCAACCGCTGCCGAGCTTCATTCCGCCGGCGCCGGAGCCCGTGCCGAATCGTCCGCGCATGCCGCGGATCGAGGATTTGCCGATGCCGGCGCAGCGCGAAATTCGCGCCAAACGGGGCGAGCTTAACGAAGACAATCACCCCGAAAAGCAGCGCATGAGTCTGCTCAAGCGGCTTGCCGCCGCCGGTCTCGGCCGCCGTGCCGAGGACGAGGAGGAGACCCGCATGCAGCCGCCGCCGCTCCCGCGGCCGGTTGCCGCGCCGATGCCCCAGCGGCTCGAGCGAATCCCGCCTCGGCCGCCGTCACGGCCGCTCGAGATTCGGGAGCCGGTTTCCGATTACGCGCGCCGGGCTCCGCAGGGGCTCGACATGCATGGCCGGCAATCCGCTGTGCATAATTCGGCGGAGGAAGACCAGCTCGAAATCCCCGCCTTCCTGCGCCGGCAGGCGAACTGACGCGCTATGTACGCGATTTGAGAGGGCAGGCCCCGGTCACCCGCCGGGGCTTGCTTTTTTGTACATGCCAACCCGCAAGATGTTGATGTCGCTTGGTTATTATCGTGCCGAGGGGCCGGGGCTGCTCCGCTTGGGCTCGGCGAGCACGCGCTTTGTACCTTTGGCAGCCGTCGATCTTTGGCGCAACGGCGACCTGATTGCGGCCAATCCAAGGTAACACTTGGTAAGAAAGCGTGAGTTGGAGCGGCAAAGCCGCCATGGTTAAGCTTCTCGTCACAAAAGGGGTTTTCGCCTCGGGGGATACGGCAAGTCGGGGGCTTTCTGTAGCGTGCCTTCGGCCCTTCATGGCGAAAGATGGGCTTAAGCGTAGGGGTGATCCGGCGGCGCGTGTTTGTGGCCGGCAACCGGAAAATGGGCGTGGGGCACGCATGAAGGCCGTCAGGCAAACGACGCTGAACGAGCAGGCTTCGCTCACCGGCGTAGGTGTTCACTCCGGGCTTCCCGTCACTCTCACCATCAATCCTGCGGACGCCGATACCGGCATCATTTTCGTGCGGACCGACCCGGAAGGGGGCGACCGCGAGGCGCGCGCCGATTATCGCGGTGTGATCGCGACCGAGCTCGCGACCGTTCTGGGCGATAAATCCGGCCCGCTTGTCTCCACCGCCGAGCATGTGCTCGCCGCGCTGACCGGCCTTGGCGTCGACAACGCCATCATCGAAGTCGACGGGCCGGAAGTGCCCATCATGGATGGCAGCGCCAGCGACTTCGTCACGGCGATTGAGCGCGCCGGCATCGCGACCCTGTCCGCCCGGCGCAAATTCATCGAAATCCTGAAGCCCGTCCGCGTCGCCGTCGGCCAGTCCTATGCCGAGTTCCGGCCCTATTCGCGTGGCTTCCGCCTCGAAGTCGAGGTCGAATTCAACCATCCCCTGATCGGGCGCCAGCAGATCGCGACCGATATCGAGCCGGACACCTTCCGCCGCGAGCTTGCGCGCGCGCGGACCTTCGGCTTCATGCGCGACGTCTCCAAGATGTGGAGCGCGGGCTATGCTCTCGGGGCGACGTTCGAGAACACGCTGGTGGTGTCGGAAAACCGTGTGCTGAACCCGGAAGGCCTGCGCTATCCGGACGAATTCGTGCGGCACAAGGCGATGGACGCCGTGGGCGACCTTTCGCTTGCCGGCGCGCCGCTCCTCGGCGCCTACCGCTCGGTGCGCGGCGGTCACAAGATCAACCACATGGCGCTTGTGGCGCTCCTGTCCGACGCTTCGGCGTGGCGGGAGGTCGAACTCGAGCCGGCCCGCCGCCGCGGTTATGCCGATGTGGCAACCGGCCTCGTTGCGCCGGCCTATGGGCCGGACGTTTCCTGATCCACCAATCCTTCGCCGGCGCAGTTAACCTTCCGCCTTATTCCCGGCTGAATGTCGGGTGACAGCTTGGAGGCAGCGCCTGTAATCCTTTAAAATCAGGCTGGAAAAAGCAGCCGTGGCGTCGGGGTTCAATTTGCAAAGTCTGGGGTTGTTCGGGTCCATGCTGGCCGGGTCGCGACGCGCAGGTCGATCGGCCCGTTTCGCGCGCTTTCTTGCGATTGCGCTGATTGCGTGCGCGGCCGCCGGCTGCAGCATGTTCGGCGATAAGGATCTCAACATCCCCGACGATCCGGCCGACAAGCTCTACAACGAAGGCCTCTATCTGCTGCAGACCAAGCACGACTTCAAAGCCGCGGCCAAGAAATTCGAGGAAGTCGATCGTCAGCATCCCTATTCGGAATGGGCGCGCAAGGCGCTGCTGATGTCGGCCTATTCCTATTACGAAGCGCAGAATTACGACGAGACCGTCAACTCGGCGAAGCGTTACGTGACGCTGCATCCCGGCAGTCCCGACAGCGCCTACGCGCAGTTCCTGATCGGCTCGGCCTATTACGACCAGATCGCCGATATTTCGCGCGATCAGGGGCGGACCGAGAAGGCGCTGAACGCGCTCGACGAGGTCGTGCGTAAATACCCGACGACCGAATATGCCGCTGGCGCCAAGCGCAAGATCGAGATGGCGCGCGACAACCTTGCCGGCAAGGAAATGGAAGTCGGCCGCTATTATCTGGAGCGCAAGAATTTCATCGGCGCCATCAATCGCTTCAAGATCGTCGTGACGCGCTATCAGACCACGCGCCATGTCGAGGAAGCGCTGATGCGGCTGGCCGAATGCTACATGGCGCTCGGCATCGTGCAGGAGGCGCAGACCGCCGCCGCCGTGCTCGGTCACAATTTCCCGGACAGCCGCTGGTACCAAGACGCCTATCGTCTGGTGAAGAGTGGCGGGCTTGAGCCGGCCGAGAGCGAAGGCTCCTGGATCAGCAAGGCCTTCAAGGGCCTCGGCGTCGGCTAGGCCTTTTCCCCGCCTAATCTGCCTGCACAGGGCGCCGACGGGGCTTGTCCCGGCTATTCGCGCCTTTACTCTTGCGATTCGCAGGGCATGTAGATGTCCCGGATGATTCCCGGACAGGACGAGGGATAAACACCGCCGATGCTCGCCCGGCTCTCGATCCGCGACATCGTTCTCATCGACCGGCTCGACCTTGATTTCGGGCAGGGGCTTGCCGTGCTGACCGGCGAGACCGGCGCGGGCAAGTCGATCCTGCTCGATGCGTTCGCGCTTGCGCTCGGCGCGCGCGGCGACGCCGGGCTCGTGCGCCACGGCGCCGAGCAGGGGCAGGTGACGGCGGTGTTCGATCTCGATGACAGCCATCCCGCGCATGCGCTTCTGAAGGAGAACGGCATCGAGATCGACGACGCGCTGATCCTGCGCCGCGTGCAGCTCGCCGACGGCAAGACGCGCGCCTTCGTCAACGATCAGCCCGTCAGCGTGCAGACGCTGAAAGGCCTCGGCGCGACGCTCGTCGAAATCCATGGCCAGCATGACGATCGCGCGCTGGTCGATGCGGCGACGCATCGCCGTCTGCTCGACGCCTATGGCGGTCTCGAAGCACAGGCCGATGCGGTCGCCGGCTTGTGGGAGGCGCGCCGCGAAGCCGCCGAGGCCGTCGCCACGCACCGCGCCGATGTCGAACGCGCACAGCGCGAGGCCGATTATCTGCGCCACGCCGTCGACGAGCTGACGACGCTCGCGCC
>CAZNTY010000281.1:0-27530 GCA_964576085.1 uncultured Undibacter sp.
ATCGCGGCCTTCAGCCGCCAGGGCGTCGACGTGCGCGTCGAAATGCGGCCGCCCCACATCAGCCGATCGTCGCTGACGATCCGGTAATAGTCGCCCGCGCGCCGGGTATCCGCGACCGCGCCGGTATAGCGCACTGCGTCGAACAGCCGCTCGCCGAGCGGCGCCGTCACCGCCACATAGGTCGAGATCGGCTGGACGGTTGCGGCAATCGGCGCATCCACCGCGCCAACCCCCGCGCCGCCGGCAAGCACGACGTGCCGCGCGCGCACCATCGCGTTCGGGGTCTGCACGCGCTTGCGCACGCCGGCCGGGTCGATCTCCAGCGCCGGCGTGTCCTCGAAGAGGCGCGCGCCGGCCGTTTCGACGGTGCGCGACAGGCCGATCACGTAATTGAGCACGTGGATGTGAAAGGCTCCCGGACAGTGCATGGCGCCGAAGTAACGGTCGCTGGGCAGCACCTCGCGCACGCGTTCCGCCGGCCAGGCCTCCACCTCGGCGCCGAGCCAGCGCAGTTGCTCGACGCGATTGCGGATCTCGCGCCAGTTGTCGATCTTCGAGACGTTGAGCCAGCCCGCCACCGGGTTGACGCCCGGCATGCCGGTCTCGGCGATGGTTCGCCGCACATAGTCGACGCCGGCCTGGGACAGCGTCCAAAGCTCCTTGGTGTGATCGAGGCCGATGCGCTCGATCATCGGGCCGACGTCCTCGGCGAAGCCGGGCAGCACGAAGCCGGTATTGTGCCCGGACGCAGCCCCGCCGACGCGCCCCGCCTCCAACACCGCCACCGACCAGCCCCGGCGGGCGACCTCGCGCGCGACCGTCAGGCCGGCAAGGCCGGCGCCGATCACGCAGACGTCGACGTCGAGCTCGTAATTGAGCCGGGGCCGGCGCGGGTTCTCGACCTGCGTCGTTTCGTACCAGCTCGCGGCCTCGCTTTGTGCGTTCATATCGGTCTGCCGGAGGCGCCTGCCCGCTCGGTCATAACCAAGAGCGTGCTAGAATGCCACCGCGCTCAATTCGTGGGGCCCGATCATGCGCCGTCTCCTGCTGTTTCGACACGCAACGGCCGAGCGCGCCGATGCGGCCGAGACGGACCTTCAGCGCCTGCTGACCCCGCAAGGCCGGGCCGAAGCCGCGACGATGGGGGCCTATCTCGCCAGCCATGCGTTGCGGCCGGACCAGGTGCTGGTGTCGCCGGCAGCGCGCACGCGGGAAACCTGGCGGCAGATCGCCGCCGCGCTGCGGACCGCGCCCGAGCCGGCCTTCGACGCGCGGCTCTACAATGCCACAGCGCAGACCCTGCTCTCCGTCGTCAAGCAGACGCCGGACGAAAGCCGGACCGTGCTGGTGCTGGGTCACAATCCGGGCCTGCACGAACTCGCCATGCTGCTGACCGCGACCGGCGAGATCGACACCCGCGAGCGGCTGCGGGAGAATCTTCCCACCGCCGGCCTCGCGGTCATCGATTTCGCGCTGGACGCGTGGGCGAAGCTGCATGCCCGCGCCGGACGGCTGGAGCGCTTCGTCAGTCCGCGGTCGATCGTCGGCGCCACCTATTGAGGCAACACGCCTCACTCAATCTTTGCGCCGAAACGTGCCATGATCGAAAGCACAACGAAGGGGCATCGTCATGTACAAGAACATCCTTGTGCCGGTCGACCTCGCCGAGCCGACTTTGGCGAAACCGGCCATCGACACGGCTTGCGAGCTGGCTCGCCAGTCCGGAGGCAAGATCAGGCTGGTCAACGTGCTGCCGATGACGCCGGTGATGCTCGCGGAATACGTGCCACCGGATTTCGACGTGCAGCAACGCGGCTCGGCCGAGGAAGCGCTCACGGCGTTGACGCGCGACTGTGGGGTCGAGTCCGGCCGCGCCAGTTGCGTGGTGCGGCAGGGCGGCATCTATCACGAGGTGCTGGAGGAAGCCGCGGCGATCGGCGCCGACCTGATTGTGATGTCGTCGCACCGGCCGGCGATGCGCACCTATTTTCTCGGCTCCAATGCCGGGCATGTGGTGCGCTATGCCAAGTGCTCGGTGCTGGTGGTGCGCAGCTAATCGCCCGCCGCCGGCAGCAGCTCCGGTGGCAGCGCCCCGGGCCGATAACGGCCCGGCCGGTTGCGACGGAAGAAATTTCCGGCCTGCCACAGGAATGCTGCAAGGAAGGCGCCGACCAAAATCGCCGCTCCGATGGCCCGGCCCTGCATCATGCGGGTGACGATGGCCGCAAGCCCAAGCGCGCTCGCCACGAACAGCAGCAGGCCCGGCCAATAAACCAACGGACCGGTCCCCGTCTCGAAGCGCGCCGTCGTTCCCGCGGCCTCTAAGCGCCGATGCAGTTCCGTGATGAAAGCACGATAGCCGGCATCGAGCCGGACCTGCTCGACCATGCTCTTCCAGGACGAGGACGTGATGTCGAGCTTCGGCGCGGCCTGCGACCAGATTTCAGTGACGAACCGATGGTTCTGCATCGTTGTCGGCCGATACGACAGGCGCACGCGCGTCACGTCGCTGAACGCGATGCGGCCCGAGCGGCGGCCGGCGTCCCACTCGATGCCCCAAGGCGACAGTCGAAAATTGCGAGGCGCACCCAGCAGCGAGGGCCGGAACGAGTAGTCGAATTCGCCGGTGGAGGCTGGGTCGTGCATAGCCATGTCACGTTATCCCCCTTGAATCCGTCCGCCCGTCAACCGTGTTTCCATCCCGAAAGATATAGAATACCGTAGCTTGCTGAGGGAAAGTTGCGGGCGTTACTGGGAGGCTGGGGGTCTATGAGCAAGTTGTCGGATTTGTTCGGCCGGAAAGGCGGGGACGCCGGCTCCGACAAGCCTTCCGCGCGTGCCGGCGTGAAGCGTCCAGGCGACAGCAAGCCGGCGGCAGTCGAGACCTATTCCGACGTCGGCTCGCGGATCGGCGAGGAAAACGAGGCGCTGCGCAATCTCCTGTCCGACACCGGCCGCAAGATCAACGAACTCGACGAGCTCAAAAGCGCCTTCGACAAGATCGTCACACCCTTCAACAACACTCTGCGCGCGCTGGAGCAGGAAAAGTCACAGAATCTGAGCCTGAATGGCCAGCTCGCCGAGAGCCGTGCCGCCTACGACACGCTGCGTGCGGAATTTTACCAGATCGAGAAGCGCGCCACGCTGCTGGAATCGGAGAACGACCGGCTGCGCGAAGACCTCGAGCTGGCCCGTGAGGCGGTGCGCGGGCTCGAAAGCCACCGTAACGACATCAACGGCCAGATTTCCGCCCAGAACGCCCAGATCGGTGACCTCGAACGGCAGCTCGCCCAGGAAACCGCCCAGCGCCGGGCCCTGTCCGACAACAAACGCACCCTGACCGAGCACCTCGAGGCGGCCGAGAAGCGCCGCGTCGAGCTCGAGGGCGAACTTGCGGCCGCGCGCGAACGCCTGGCGCTGCTCACGACCGAGCAGCAGGCGACCAAGTCCTCGCTCGACCAGGCGCTCGCGGAGATCGCCCGGCTGACGAGACGGCTGACCGAATCCGAAAATGCGCTCACAACGGCCCGGGCGCAGCTTGCCAAGGCCGAAGCCAATTTCATGGAGACATCGGCCGAGCGCGAACGGCTTGCCGTGGCGCTCGATGAGGCCAATGAGAGCCATCGGTCGGAGCGCAACGCGCTCAACATGCGGCTCGACGCGCTGCAATCGCGGGCGGCAACGGCCGAGAAACTGCTTGCTGAAGCGCGGCAGAACCTGATCGCGCGGACCGAGGAAGCACGCGCCTTCGATCGCAAGGCGGTCGAAGCCACCATCGCGCGCAACAACGCCGACAAGCGGCTTGCCCAGATCGAAGCGGCCCATGAAGCGCGGGAGCGGCAGGTCAAGGATCTGGAGCAGTCTCGGGCGACGCTGGTCGAACGCACCAATGCGCTGACCAAGACGTTGAAGTCGCGCGAGTCCGCGCTCGCGCGGGCCGAAGAACGCATCCAGGCGCTGACCGAACGCGCGGCCCATCTCGAAGCGGATATTCAGATCGGCCGCACCAATGTCGAAAAGCGCGTCGAAGATCTCGGCTCCTCGCTCCAACGCGAACGCATGGAGCGCGCGGTGGTCGAAGGCGCGCTGGAAGCAGCACGCAAGGACAATTCGCGGCTGCAAAGCGAGGTCGCCGCCTTGCGTGCGGCATTACGGCGCGGCACGTTGTTGGAAAGCCCGGCACCGGCAAATGATGAAGCGCCAAAAGGCCGAAAGGCCAAGAGCGCCGAGAATGTCGAGCCGATCGTCAAGTCCTGACCCGCTCGCATAACGGCCGCGGCGATCCTATATCTCGTCCATGCGACGACTGATCCTCTATGTCCCCCTCATCGCTTTGCTCGTGGCGGCTGTGTGGTTCGCAGGCCGCGCCTGGGTCCATATGGGTGCCGCAGCCATGCCTGCTGCCGGATGGGTCGCGATCGCCGGCGGCATCTTTTTTTCGCTGGTGGTCGGTTGCGGCCTGATGGCGTTGATGTTCTACAGCAGCCGGTACGGCTACGACGACCTCAACGAAAAAGACCGGCACAACGACCAGCGATAACGGCGCCCGATCTGTGCCGTAGGTTCAAGACTGTTTCGCCTGCCTGCGCGCAGACGCACTCTTATTTTCAGTCTATAATTTGATTGATTTTCACCCGAGTCCCCTGCCCCATGACCGAGACCCTCGTCCAGCAGCAGTTCGGCAAGACCGCAGCGCACTACCTCACCAGCAAGCCTCACGCCCAGGGCAAGAGCCTGTCCCGGCTGGTTGAACTCACCTCACCGCAGAAGGATTGGCGCGTCCTCGATGTCGCAACCGGCGGCGGTCATGTCGCCTATACCTTTGCTCCCCACGTGGCGCGTGTGTGGGCCACCGACATCACGCAGGAAATGCTCGACCAGGTGAAAGGCGAAGCCGGGAAGCGCGGCCTCGCCAATGTGCGCGTCACCTACGCCAAGGCCGAGGCGCTGCCGTTCGAGGACGCCAGTTTCGATCTCGTGACCTGCCGGATCGCGCCGCATCACTTCGATTCGATTCCGCAGTTCCTGTCCGAGGTCCATCGCGTGCTCAGGCCCGGCGCCCTGCTGGCGCTGGTCGACAACGTGGTGCCGCCCGGCAGCGTCGGCGACTACATCAATGCCTTCGAGCGGCTGCGCGACCCGAGCCACCTGCGCGCCTGGACGATGCAGGAATGGCGCGAGGCGATCAAGACCGCGCAGCTCGCGATCGAGCACGAGGAACAAATTTACAAGCAGATGGAATTCAAGAGCTGGGCGCAGCGCTATGACGACACGATGAAGGCGCTGCTGCGCGCGATGCTCATGCAAGTGACGCCGGAGGTGAAGGACGTGCTCGATCCGAGGGGCGGCGAGGACGATTTCACGTTCCGGCTGTGCGAGGGCCTGTTCATCGCGCGCAGGACATAGTTCTGCTCCTCAAGAGCCTCACGCACAAAAGCGGTTGCGCGAAAGCAGGTGACGCAAAAGCAGGCAAGGAGAGCCGGACCTATCGCGCTCTGTGCCGGGCTTTGATCTTCCGCGCGACCCGAGCGGGCGACGCGGGCGGCGCTTCCCACTGCGGATTGGCATCATAGATTGCGTTCACCAGCAGTCCGCCGACGATCGGCAGGAGGCATGAGCCTTCCATGACCGCGACCTCGCGGCTGGTGAGCTCGCGCTCCCGCACCACGGCCGCCGCGATTATCGGCGACAGCACCATGCAGCCGGCGGTGGTCGCGCCCCAGACGCCCCACCGCGTGGCCTGCGAATGGCCGTGCCATCTCCAGTCCAGCGCCGTCCAGAATGCCAGGGTCGAGACGATGCCGGCGCCGAGCGACACGTCGCTGACCCGCGGATCGACCTTGGGATGACGGAACAGGAAGATGTCGTCCGCGCGAGCCGGCTGGCCGGTCACGACAAGCGCGGCAAGGAACGAAACAAGAAGGGCAACACGGCGCATTTTCACGGACTCCTGGAGAGACGACGAGACGGGCGCGATAATGTCCCGGGATGATGAAGCGCAGGTATCGGGGCCGGGCTTTCGGCCCGGCAAAATCGAGAACGGGCGGGCCGGCCTGATCGTTCCCGGCCCTGCGCGCCCGGGGCGGCCGCCCCGGATGAGCCATCCGGCCTCGCCGATATCGCATTGATTTTGCGGCGTTTAACGCGTCGATACGGGTGCCGTTAACCATCTGTTTACCTTCGTAAATCAGGTTTCGGCTAGGTTGGTTGTGAAGGTGATTCGGCGTCGCTTCGGCCGGGCGGATCGGCGCATGAAGGATCCCTGCGATGAGCAAGATTGCGGCCCTCCTCACCCGCAAACCCGCCAATTCGGCAGCAGCGGTTAAATCGGCCGAGCCGGCCGATACCGCGCTCGACCTCGACGAAGAGCTGTTCTCCGCGATCGGCGCGCAGCTCGGCAGCAGCAACGAGACGCTTCGCAACCTGCTGCTCAATGCCAACCACAAGATCAGCGAGCTCGACTCCATCAAGGAGGCCGTCGCCAAGCTGGTCTCGCCGGTCAGCAAGGCGCTGCGCGAGTTCGAGACCGAGAAGGCCGACAAGATCAACCTCCAGGCCGCGCTGAGCAACACCCGCACCGCTTACGGCAAGCTGCGCAACGAGGTGACCGAGCTCGAGAAAAAGGCGGCCGCGCTCGAGCGCGACAACGAGCAGCTTCGCAAGGACCTCGCCTTCGCAGACAACGCGGCCAAGGCGCTGGAGACGATCCGCGGCGAGCTCGCGATCGAGATCGCGCAGCGGCGGGCGCAGATCGCCGACCTTGAAGGCCGTCTCGGCCAGGAGGCGGTCGAGCTCAAGGCGCTGCGCGACGAGAACGAGCGGCTCAACAATCGTGCGACGACGGTCGACAAGCACGTCGCGCAGGTCGAAGCCGAGATCAACAGCCTCCGGCAGAAGCTGGTGCTGGCGGAGGACGAGAAGCGCGCTTTGCAGACGGCGTTCGAGAAATCGGCCGGCGACGCCACGCGGCTCGCGCGCCGCCTCGCCGAGGCGGAAAACAATCTCGCCGCGACGCATTCGCGGATGCGCAGCACGGAAAACAGCCTGGCCGAGGTGACGAGCGAACGCGGCCGGCTGTCGGCGGCGCTCGAGGAAGCGACCGAACGCCACGCCGCCGAGATCGCCAAGCAGCAGATGCGTTTCGACGCCCTGCAGGCGCGCAGCAACGCCACCGACCGCCTGCTGACGGAAGCGCGCGAGCATATTGCCGCGCGCTCCGAGGACCTGCGCGTGATGGACCGGCGGCTGAGCGAGACCACGCTCGAGCGCGACACGCTGGCGACCCGCGTCTCCGCAACGGAGGCGGACCTGTTCCAGCGCGAGGCGGCGATGCGCGAAAGCGAGCAGGCGCGCGCCACGCTGATCGAACGCGCCGGCGCGCTGGCCAAGGCCTACAACAGCAAGGAAGCCGAGCTTGCGCAGGCGCAGGAAACCATCAAGACGCTGACCGAGAAGATCGCCTTCATCGAGGAGCAGACGCGCACCGGCAAGCTGGGCGTCGAAAAGCAGATCGACGAGCTCAACGAGGCGCTGCGCCGCGAGAAGGTCGAGCGGGCCGTGGTCGAGGGTGCGCTCGAAGCGGCGCGCAAGGACTTCAGCCGGCTGATGCGCGAGGTGATGGCGCTGGAGCAGCAGCGGAACGCGCGCGAGCCGCTGCCCGAACTGCGCTCGGCCAACGCGGCCTGATGGCCTCTGCCGGATTTCTGCGATCGCCGGGCTTTGTGCCCGGCGATCGGCTTTTTGCGGAACCCGGGCCCGCCGCGATAGGATAGGTCGGCTTGCAGCGCGCTGATCCTGACGCGAGGAGGCCTCGATGCCTTACGCCGCAAATCACGACCTGCCGCCCGCCGTGCGCAACCATCTGCCGGCGCACGCGCAGGACATCTTTCGCGAAGCCTTCAACTCCGCCTATGAGGCGCATGCCGGAGAAGCCGACCGCGAGGAGCGCGCCTTCCGCATCGCCTGGGCGGCGGTCAAGCGCGCGGGCTATGAGAAGGCCGGCGAGCACTGGGTGAAACGTTAGCGCGGCGCAGCACGCAGTATCGCCAGGTGAGTTCTCTCATCGCACCAGTTCGCGCATCGCCCGGTCCAGTCCGTCGAGCGTCAAGGGATACATCCGTCCGCCCATCAGTTGCCGCACCAGGCCGATCGAGTGGGTGTAGCCCCACTCTTTTTCCGGCACCGGGTTGAGCCAGACACAGGCCGGATAGGTGCGTGTCACGCGCTCCATCCAGGTCGCACCCGGCTCTTCGTTGAAATGCTCGACCGAGCCGCCCGGCGCCATGATCTCGTACGGCGACATCGAGGCGTCGCCGACGAACACGACTTTATAGTCGTGCGCATAAGTGTGCAGCACGTCCCAGGTCGGCGTGGTGTGGTCGAAGCGGCGGCGATTTTCCTTCCACACGTTTTCATACAGGCAATTGTGGAAGTAGAAGTGCTCCATGTGCTTGAACTCGGCGCGCGCCGCCGAGAACAGCTCCTCGGTCGCCTTGATGTGCCAGTCCATCGAGCCGCCGATGTCGAAGAACAGCAGCACCTTCACCGCGTTGTGGCGCTCCGGCCGCATCAGGATGTCGAGGTAGCCCTTGTGCGCGGTGCCTCTGATGGTGCCGTCGAGGTCGAGCTCGTCGGGCGCGCCGGTGCGGGCGAATTTGCGCAGCCGGCGCAAGGCGAGCTTGATGTTGCGCGTGCCGAGCTCGACATCGTCGTCGAGATCCTTGAACTCGCGCTTGTCCCAGACCTTCACGGCGCGGAAGTTGCGGTTGCCGTCCTGACCGATCCGGACACCCTCCGGGTTGTAGCCGTAGGCGCCGAACGGCGAGGTGCCGGCGGTGCCGATCCATTTGTTGCCGCCCTGGTGACGGCCTTTCTGCTCGGCGAGCCGCTTGCGCAGCGTCTCAAGCAGTTTGTCGAGGCCGCCGAGCGCCTCGATCTGCTTCTTCTCTTCCTCCGTCAGATATTTCTCGGCGAGCTTGCGGAGCCATTCCGCCGGAATGTCCACCTCGGTCCCATCCCCGAGCGATTCAAGGCCCTTGAACACATGGCTGAACACCCGATCGAACTTGTCGAGATTGCGCTCATCCTTCACCAGCGTGGCGCGGGAAAGATAATAGAAATCCTCGACGCGCCGCGACGCGAGGTCGGCTTCCATCGCCTGCATCAGCGTCAGGTATTCGCGCAGCGTCACCGGCACGCCGGCCGATTTGAGCTCCTGGAAGAAGGTGACGAACACTGCAGCTCCTTCGGCGGCATCTTAACCGCCAGGACATTTGGCACTGGTGCCGGTGCCGTCAAGCGCCTAACAAGATAATCAAGAACAAGACGAAACGCCGGGGATGGGGATGCTGCCGCGCGACCGCGCCTTGTGGGCGGGTATTGTCGCTTTGTGCCTTGCGCTGTTGATGGCGCCGGCGCTGTGGAACGGCTTTCCGCTGCTGCAATACGACACCGGCGGTTACCTCGCGCGCTGGTTCGAAGGCTACCTGGTGCCGAGCCGCGGTGGCGCCTACGGCCTCATCCTGCTTTCCGGTGCATGGGGGAATTTCTGGCCGGTGGTGTGCCTGCAAGCGGTGCTCACGGTCTGGGTGTCTCATCTCGTCCTGCGCGCGCACGGCTATGGCCGCCCGTGGATGCTGTTCAGCACGATCCTCGCTCTCAGCGTGGCGACGACGCTGCCGTGGCTGAGCGCCATCCTGCTCACCGACATTTTCTGCGGGCTCGGCGTGCTGGCGCTTTATCTCATCATGGTGCGCGCCGACCGGCTGCGGCGGGCGGAGAGATATGGACTGATCGCGCTCGTTGCGGTCGCCGGCGCGACTCATAGCGCGACCTACGCCCTGTTCCTCGCCGTGCTCGCCGGCGCCCTGCTGTGGCACCTGCGGCGGAACAGTCCAATTTCACTGGCGAGCCTGCGCGATGGCTCCATTGCGATGGTGCTCGGCGCCGTCATGACTCTGACGGCAAACTGGAGCGTCAGCGGACAGCTTGCGTGGACGCCGGGCGGCGCGGCGCTGTCGTTCGGCCGCATGCTGCAGGACGGCATCGTGACGCGGTATCTCGGGGACCACTGTCCCGACCCGCGCTTGCAACTGTGTCCCTACCGCGCCGAGCTGCCGCTCAATGCCGACGCCTTCTTCTGGGGCAATCCGGTCTTCAACGCGCTCGGCCGTTTCGCGGGCCTTGGCCGGGAGATGCAGACGATCGCGCTGCAAAGCCTGATCGACTATCCCGGCCTGCAACTCAAATCAGCGGTGGACGACACTGTCGAGCAACTGATCGACGTCCATACCGGCGAAGGCGTGCTCAACACCATTTGGCACACTTATGCGATCATCGAGCGCTACACGCCGTGGGCCGCGCCGCAGATGACGGCCGCTCGCCAGCAGCGCGGCGAGTTGTCGTTCGGAGGGCTCAATCGGCTGCATTATCCGCTCGCGTTGCTGGCCCTGCTGACGTTGCCGGCGCTGCTAAGGCTGCCGGGACGGCGCTTCACGGCGCTTCACGAGCTCGCCGGGATGACCATGTTCGCCGTGCTCGCCAACGCGGCGGTCTGCGGCGTGTTCTCCAACCCGCACGACCGTTACGGCGCGCGGATCGTCTGGCTCGCCGGCCTCACCGTGCTGGTCGCCATCATCACCGCGACACGGCCGCCGAAATTCGATTAACGTCGGCGCATGACGTCGTCCGCCAAGAGCTGGAGCATCGCCGTCCTCGCCATGCTGCTTGCGCTGCTGGCGCCGGCGCTCTGGAACGGATTTCCGCTGATCTACCCCGACACCGGCGGCTATCTGGCGCGGCCGCTGACGGGCACGCTCGAACTCGGCCGCTCGGCGCTCTACGGAGCGTTCCTGATCGCCGGCGCGGCGCTCGACTTCTGGCCCAACGTGCTGGCACAGGCGGCGCTCGTCGTCTGGCTGGTGGTCCTGACGTTGCGGACCCAGCACGCCGCCCGTCCGTGGCCGGCGCTCGCCATCGTCGTCGCGCTCGCCGTCGCAACCAGCCTGCCGTGGTTCACGAGCCAGCTGATGCCGGACGCGCTGTTTCCGGCCGGCGTGCTGGCGCTCTATCTCCTCGCCTTTGGGCACGCCCGGCGGACATTCGAACGCGTGGCCCTGTGCGGCGTCGTTACCGTCGCGGCGGTCTGCCACATGGCGATGCTGGCCCTGGCGCTCGGCCTTACCGCAGCGCTGGCGCTTGCCGGCGCGCTCGGCATTTGTCCGCGACCGCGCCTCGCACTGCCGGCCGCCGCTTTGGCGGCCGGATTGCTGGCGGCGCCGCTGTCCAACCTGCTGATCGCCGGCCAGTTCGCCTTCACGCCGGGCGGCGCCAGCTTCCTGTTCGGCCGGCTGGTCGAAGACGGCATCGTGACGCGTTACCTCGACCGCGTCTGTCCCGACCCGACGCTGCGCATCTGCCCCTACCGCAGCCAGATCTCGCGCGGCTATGACGACTGGCTGTGGGCGAACGACACGCCGTTCTGGAAGCTCGGTGGCTGGAAAGATTACAGCGCCGAGGAGCGCCGCATCATCCTGGCGACGATCGTCGCCGACCCCTGGACGCACGTCACGACCGCCGTCGCCAACAGCGCCGAGCAGCTCGTTTCTTTCGCCACAGAGGTGGCGACCGACCGCGAGGACAATTCCCACACCCTCGATACCATTCGCGATCTGCTGCCGCGGCTCTATCCGCGGCTGCTCGCCGCGCGCCAGCAAAGCCGGCCGTTCGACGTGTCGCCGCTCAATCTGCTCCATGTCCCGATAGGCGCGGTCTCGATCCTGGGACTGCTCGGCGCGATCATGCTGCGCCGCCGCCTGACGCTGCCGTCCGAGACGACGGCGCTCTGCGCCACCGTGCTGCTGGCGCTGGCCATCAATGCCGTGGTGTGCGGGGTTTTCTCCCATCCGGCCGACCGCTACCAGAGCCGGCTGATGCCGCTTGCGCCGCTCGCGCTCATGGCTGCCGCCGTGAGCCGCCGACAGGGCCCGTCATAGGCGGCGGTTGAGATATTGGTCCATCCTCGTGCTAGCCTCCGGGCGTCGCGTCCACTTCATTTCGAGTCCGTCATGCATGAACTCACTCCCACTGGAAAACTCCGCGTCGCGATCGCCATCGCGCCCGCACCGTCCGCGCAATTTGCCATCGCCGACGGCAACGGCGGCTACCGCGGCGTCGCGGTCGATCTCGGCGCCGCGCTCGCTAAAAAGCTCGGCGTGCCGGTCGAATACGTGCCCTACAAGGGCTCCGGCGAGGTGCAGGCCGACGCCTCCGCCAACAAGTGGGACGTCGCCTTCATGCCGGTCGACGAGGAGCGCAAGAAATTCGTCGACTTCGGCAACGCCTTCCACGTCCTGCAAAGCACCTATCTGGTGGCGCCCGGCTCTAAAATTGCGACCGTGGCCGACGCCAACCGCGCCGGCATCCGCATCGGCGGCATCGCCGGCACCGCGACCTTCCGGGCCTCAAACCGGACCGCGCCGAACGCGACGCACGTCAACTGCGAGTCGGCTGAGCAGGCGGTCGCGGCTCTGGCCGACGGCAAAGTCGACATGATCGCCTTCTCGCGCGAGTCGCTGACCGGCCTGATGAAGAAGGTGCCGGGCTCGCGCATCCTCGACGGTGGCTTCATGAACTCGACGACGTCGGTCGCCGTGCCGAAGGGCAAGCCCCGGTCGCTCGCCACTGTCACTGAATTCATCGAGGAGGCGAAGGCCTCGGGCCTGGTGCGCCAGGCGCTCGACGCGGTCGGGCTGACCAGCTCCCAGGTCGCCCCTGCCGGGATGAAATCGTGACAGCCATCGCGGTGCGCTGAGCGATCACGCCTCCGGCGTGCGGATGTGCTCGGGGCGGATGCCGATGCCGATCAGCCGCGCCGGAATGCGGCGCAGGATCGGGAACGCGCCGATCAGACGGAAGATCAGCGGCGGCTTCGGAGTTTGCACGCTCTTGAGCAGGCGGCCGATCAGCCTTTTCTGGATGGTCAGCTGCAGCGCCTGCGTGAATTTTACCGGCAACAGCCGGCGCTGCTCGATCTCGTGCAGATGTTGCGCGGTGACGCCGCGCGACTTGAGCGGCTCCGCCAGGGTATTGGCGGCGGCGACCGCATCCTGCACCGCGAGATTGATGCCGACGCCGCCGATCGGGGACATCGCGTGCGCCGCATCGCCGATGCAGAGCAGGCCGGGCTTGTGCCACTGGCGCAACCGGTCGACCGTGACGGTGAGCAGCTTCACGTCGTCCCAGCTTGCGATCTCGCCGATCCGGCGTTTCAGGAAAGGCGAGAAATGCATCACGCTGGCGCGAAAGGCATCGAGACCACGGGCTTTGACCTGCTCGAAGCCACCCTTGGGGATGACATAAGCGCACTGCCAGTAATCGCCGCGGTCAAGCATCACCAGCAGGCCGCCGGCCTCGGCATGACCGAAAGTCTCGCCCCGGTCCCCCTTCTTCTTGCTGATGCGGAACCACAGCACATCCATCGGCGCGCCGTAGTCGTCGCCGACGAGACCGGCCGCTTCGCGGATGGCGGAATGGCGGCCATCGGTGCCGACCACCAGATCGGCATAAATCTCGAACTGCTTGCGCGGCGTTTTCGCGGTAACGCCAACGACGCGGCCGCCGGAATGGATGAGGCCGGTCGCCTCGGTGCGCATGCGCAGGTCAAACCGTTTTTTGTATTTCTTGGCCTTGGCCGCGAGAAAATTGAGGAAGTCCCATTGCGGCATGAAGGCGACGAACTTGCAGCGTGTCGGCAGGTGCGTGAAGTCCGCCATCTCGATGCGGGCGTCGCCGATCTGCGCCGCGAGATGCGTCACCTTCGAATGCGGCAGCTGGAGGAATTCATCGAGCAGCCCAAGCTCGTGCATCAGCTCGAGTGTCGAAGGATGGATGGTGTCGCCGCGGAAGTCGCGCAGGAAGTCCTTGTGCTTCTCCAGCACGACGACCTCGACCCCGCCGAGCGCCAGCAGGAAACCGAGCATCATGCCGGCGGGACCACCGCCGACGATGCAGCAGGTGGTATGGATGGATTCGGTGGGCATGTTCTCAACCTGTCATGCCCGCGAAAGCGGGCATCCAGTAAGCGCATGAGCCAGATTCGGCTCTCAAACGAAACCGCGAAACCATCTTGACTGGATCCCCGCCTTCGCGGGGACGACAGCCGATGCTAGGCCACGCCGAGCTTCTTCTGCAGGCTGGTCGAGGACGTCGTGTACTGGAAAACGAATTTCTTGTCGGGAAAAACATAATGCGCGGCCTTGCGCGCCATCAGCGCGGCTTCATGAAAGCCGGACAGGATCAGCTTCAGCTTGCCCGGATAGGTATTGATGTCGCCGATCGCGAAGATGCCCGGTGTGCTGGTTTCGAACGCTTCGGTGTCGACCGGGATCAACTCCTCATGGAGCCGCAGGCCCCAGTCGGCGATCGGCCCGAGCTTCATGGTCAGGCCGAAGAACGGCAGGATGGCGTCGCACGCAATCTCGAAGGTCGACCCGTCGTTGCGCTTGACGATGACTTTCGCCACCTGCCCGTCCACGCCTTCCACCGCGCCCGCCTGTCCCATCACGAAGTCAATCTTCCCCTCGCCCACCAGCGCCATCATCTTGTTGACGCTGTCGGGGGCGGCGCGGAATTCGGCGCGCCGGTGCAGCAGCGTCAAATGGCTCGCGATCGGCGCGAGGTTGAGCGTCCAGTCGAGCGCCGAGTCCCCGCCGCCGGCGATCAGCACCCGCTTGCCGCGGAAATCCTCCATGCGCCGCACCGCGTAATGCACCGACTTTTTTTCATACGCCTCGATGCCCGGGATCGGCGGCCGCTTCGGCTGGAACGAGCCGCCGCCGGCGGCAATGACGATCACCTTGGCCTCGAACACCTTGCCGGCGCCGGTGGTAATGCGGAACAGCGGGTCGCCGATGCGCTCGATGCCCTCGACCATTTCGTTCAGGTGGATCACCGGCTTGAACGGCGCGCTCTGCTTCATCAGGCCGTCGACCAGGCCCTGCGCGGTGACGACCGGAAAACCCGGAATGTCGTAGATCGGCTTTTCCGGATAAAGCTCGGCGCACTGGCCGCCGACCTTGTCGAGGATATCGACGAGGTGCGATTTGACGTCGAGCAGGCCGAGCTCGAACACCGCGAACAGCCCGACCGGCCCCGCGCCGATGATCAAGGCATCGGTCTTGATCGGCTCATTCATGGGTGTCGTTTGCGCATCGCTGCCCGCGTTGTCAATATAGCGGCGTGAACGACCAGCCTCCCAAAAAGCCCCCGCGCCTCGCCGACTATCCACACCAGGTCCGGGACATCGTCCGTTTCAGCGACATGGACGCGCAGCAGCACGTCAACAACGCGGTCTATTCGACCTATTTCGAGACCGGGCGGGTGGTGATGTTTCGCGATCCGGATCTGAGCGTCGGCGTCGCCGACGTGACCTTCGTGCTGGCGCACGCGGAGATCGATTTCCTGCGCGAGCTGCGCTGGCCGGGCGACCTGATGGTCGGCACCGCGCTCAAGCATTTCGGGCGGCGCTCCTTTGTGGTCGCACAGGCCATATTCCAGGGCGATGACTGCGCCGCGACCGGCGACTTCACGATGGTGACCGTCGATAAGAAAAGCCGCCAGCCGATCCCACTTCCCGATGCGGTGATCGCACGGCTCGGTCCGTGGACGTTCCAGGGCGGGTAGCCCGCGGGTGTCGTCCCCGCGCAGGCGGGGACCCAGTACGCTGCAATTTCTCCGCTCAATCGCAAGCGCCTGTATTTACCGGATGCCCGCATTCGCGGGCATGACAGCTTAATATCAGGCCTGCCGCTCAGGCGTTGTCACCTTGAGGCCATCCAACTCGTCGGTGACCTTGATCTGGCACGACAGCCGGGAATTCTCCCGCACGTCGTAGCCAAAATCGAGCATATCCTCTTCCATCGGCGAAGGCGCGCCGACCTTCTCGCGCCAGGCTTCATCGACATAGACATGGCAGGTCGCGCAGGCACAGGCGCCGCCGCATTCGGCCTCGATGCCCGGGATGTTGTTGCGGATCGCGGTTTCCATCACGGTCGAACCGACCTCGGCATCGACCGTGCGCGACGTTCCGCTCGAGTCGGTAAAAGTGATTTTCGGCATCTGTCAGGAAGGTTCGGCGGCGGCGTTGATGCTGCCCCTATATAATCTCCGGCTGGCGCGCGCCAGCGCCCGGACCTCAGTTGCGTGGAAGAATCCCGGCAATGGCGGCGCGCGCTTCGATCAACGCCTCCACCAGTGCGTGAGTGTTGCTCTGCGGCTTTGCCTCGAGCGCGGCTGCCGCCCGCGCCACGCGCCACGCGCCGATGCCGCGCGCCGAACCCTTCACGGCATGCGCGAGCGCCGGCAGCCCTTCCGGCGCGCTCGCCGGGAGGGTCTGGAGCATCGACGCCGCCTGGCGGTCAAACAGCATCAGCACCTCGCGCTCGAGGACGGGATCGGCAAACGTCATCTGCCGCAGATGATCGCGGTCGATCGCGGCGCTGGTTTCATCCGTTTCGGCGGTGGACTTGCCGGCCATCGGAAACTCCAAACTGGACGCATCTTCCTCTGGCAGACGCCAAGGTCCGGTAAACGGCCGCGGCGGCAGAGGAATTGTTCCGCCATGAAATTATGGTTAACGGGCGTTAACGATGATGAAAAAGACGTTATCGGAACGGTTTCCTTTGTATTGCCAAGCCGATAGGATGGGTCGGGCAATCTGACCGCAACTAAATTGGGCCCTTCGTGGCCGCCGAGCGATCCCCGCGCTTCGTGAGCGCAGCCCGGGAGTGCGAATGGTTTGGGCCGTGGCCGACAAGTCCCGGCGTAACGACGAGGCGACGACCGTCAATGGCGAATAGTCCGCAGAAATCGAACGAACCCGGCAAAGATCCTCTCACCGCCATAGAAGACGCCCTGCGCACGCGCGAACAGGATGCGCAGCTCGGACGGCCAGCGCTCCCGCTGGACGGCGCGCAGCGCCATCTGCGCCCCGCCGATGACCTGTTCCGGGACGATCAGCCGGCCGGCGCCTGGCCCGAGGAAGAAGGCACGGTCCCGCGCCCCGCCAACGACGACCGCGCGGCGGTCGGGAGGATCCTGCAGACCCTGCAGCGCCGGCCCGCCCGCACGCCCTATCTCGCTGCCAGCGCGCTGTCCGCGCTCTGGATCGTCGGTGCCGCCGCCTTCGCCCTGGTGTTCCGGGCCAAGCTCGCCGCGCTGCTGTCCCAGCCCGACCTTGCCATCCCGGTCGCGGTCGGCGCCGCCGCCGCAGTGCTGGTGCCGATCGCGGTGTTCTACGCGCTGGCCCATATCGTCCGTCGCACCCACGATCTGCGCCTGGTAACCCAGGCCATGGCCGAGGTCGCCATGAAGCTCGCGGAACCGGAAACCGCGGCGCGCGAATCGATCGTCAATGTCGGTCAGGCCATTCGCCGCGAGGTCGCGGCCATGGGCGACGGCATCGAGCGGGCACTCGCCCGCGCTGCCGAGCTCGAGGCGCTGGTGCACAACGAAGTGTCGGCGCTCGAGCGCGCCTACAACGATAACGAGGTGCGTATCCGCGACCTGCTCGGCGAGCTGACCAGCCAGCGCGATACCATGATCGGCCAGGCCGAGCAGGTGCGCAACGCGATCAGCAGCGTGCATCTCGGCCTGACGCAGGACATCACCACGGTTGGCGACCTCGTTGCCGAACGCGTCAACGAAGTCGCCCAGCGCGTCACCCGCTCGCTGACCGAAAAGGGCGAGCACATCACGCTCGCGCTCGGCCACGCCGGCGACTCGATGATCGACGCGCTGTCCGAGCGCGGCTCGACGCTGCTGCAGCGGCTCGAAATCACCAGCGACCGCTCCACCACCGCGATCGCCTCGGCGAGCGAGCGGCTCAGCGCCAGCCTGAACTTCAAGACCGACCATATCCACGATGAATTCACCGACCTGTCGGCCCGGCTCCAGCAGATGATGGCGAGCCGGCTCGACCAGGTCGCCCAGGGTTTCGCCCAGAAATCGGCCGCCGTCATCGAAACGATGGCGAACCGCTCCCAGCAGATGACCGACACGCTGTCGGCGACCGGCAACAGGCTGACCGAGGAGGTCGCCGCACGAGTCGAGGAAGCCAACAGGAGCCTTCGCACCACCGGCGATTCGCTGTTGCTCGACCTCACGGCGCGCGGCGGCGACGTGATCTCCAGGATGGAGCAGACCGGCGCGCGCGTAGCCGACAGCATCGTCGCGCGCAGCAACAAGATCGCGGACACCTTCCGCGAGAGCGCGGAAACGCTGGCCAATTCGATTGACCGGCAGAGCAATGGCGTGCGCGACATGCTGTCGGCGCGGCTGCAGGCTTTCGCGGACGTGTTCAACCGCGATGGCACGCAACTGTCGGAAAAGCTTGCGCGCGATTCGGCGGCGCTCGGCGACCTTATCATTCGCCACATCGGCGAGTTCGACCGCACCGTGAAGACCTACGGCGGCGAATTGGTCGAACGCCTCGGTGAGCGCACCCAGGACGTCGCGACCTCAATGCGCAACTACATCGACACCTTCGACCAGCGCGTCGCCAGTCGCAGCGAGGAGATCAGCGGCACGCTCGACCAGCGGCTGGCGAAATTCGAAGAGCTGATGACGACCCGGGTCGCCTCGCTGGCGCAGACGCTCGGCGAAGGCGGCAAGGAGGTCGTCGCGGCGCTCGACCGGCGCATTGGCGAGGCCGGCGACACGATCAACCGGCGCGGCGAGGACGTCGCGGCGCGGATCACCGCCAAGGCGGCCGAGATCGACATCACGCTCGGCGCCCGCGCCAACGAGGTCGCCGACCATCTCGACTCGCGCATCGGCCGTTTCGAAGCGCTGCTGGTCGGCCGCGCCGAGGAGGTCACGACGCAGATCGAGACCCGCACCAAAGCGGCCGCCGACGTGCTCAACGCGCGCATGGAAGAGCTCAGCCAGAGCATCGCCAGCAACGCCTCACAGGCCGAGCAGTCGCTTGGCCAGCTCGTCGTGTCCTCGACCGCGGCGATCCGCGGCAGCGCCAGCGAGGCCGAACGCTCGCTCACCACGCTGTCCGACAATGTCGGCAATTCGCTCAAGAAAAACGCCGAAGAGGTCGAGCGGACGCTGGTCGGCCTCTCGACCGACGTCGCCAACAGCTTCCTCGGCAAGGCGGAAGAGATCACAGCGACCGTCACTCGCCAGACCAGCGAGATGACGACGCTGCTGTCCGACAAGAGCGGCGGCGTGTTGGCCTCGATCGTCGAGAAGGGTCAACAGTTCTCCGACAGCCTCACCCGCGCCACGGAACTGGCGGTCAAGGCCATCGAGGACAAGGGTCTCACCTTTGCCCAGACCATGCTGAGCAATTCCGAGGAGCTCGCCCGCATGATCAACGTCGCGGGCGAGACGGCCACCACCACCGTCAGCCGTACAATGTCGGAGCTGCAGGACATCTCGCAGACTGCGATCGAGCAATCGAAGCAGACGGCGGCCGCAAGCGTTTCGGAGATGCTCGAGACGCATAACATGCTGCGCTCGGACTCCACCGCGCTCTACGAGCGCCTGCGCGAGGCAAATATCCTGCTGCAGGAAGTACTCTCCGGCGCGCACGAGAACATGAGCGCGCTCGAGAACACCATGATGCTTCGCGTCTCAGATTTCGTCGGCGCGATGAAGGAGGTCACCGAAGGCACCAACTCGGCGGGGGAACTCGTCACCCGGGTGATAGGCGATTTCCGCGATACCACCGCACACGTTGTCGCCGATCTCGGCCAGCTCACCTTGCGCTTCGAGCAGCACGGCCGCGAGCTTGCCAAGGCGATCGATCAGATCGAACGCAGCAATACGCGCACCGAGGATGCCGTCAACGAACGGCGCGTCACCCTCGACTCGCTGATCTCGACCCTCGACATTCGTACCGAAGACCTCGACCAGCGGCTCAAGCGATTCGCCGGCCTGCTCGACGAATCGCTCGAAGCAGCCGGCAGCCGCGCCCGCGAGATCGCGCGCGTGGTGTCGGAATCGAGCGTTGAAAGCGCCCACGTCATCGCCGATCAGTTCGAGCAGATGCGCGCTAATGCCGAGGCCGAGCGCGAGCAGACCAGCCGGGCGATGCGCGAGATCTACGAACAGGCGACCGGCGAAAGCCATTCGCTGCTGCGGCAGGCCACCGATCGCTTCGCCGAGATCATGCAGTCGATGAAGACGATGGCCGCCGAAATGCAGCACGAGCTGGAGCAGACCCGCGAGGAGCTGCGGCGCGGCATCCTGGAGCTGCCGCAGGAGACTGCCGACAGCGCGACACAAATGCGTCGCGTGCTGGTTGATCAGATCGAGGCACTGGCCGAGCTCAACCGCATCGTGGCGCGTCACGGGCGCAATCTCGAGCAGTCCGAACCCGCCGCGCGCCGCATTCCGCGCGAGGACCGCGCCGAGACGTCGCGCCCCGCGGTCCGTCAGACCCCGGCCGCCTTCGCGCCCCCGACCCGCCGCGCCGAAACGACGGCCGCGCCCCCTGCCGCCAATAAAGGCTGGCTGACCGACCTCCTCAACCGCGCCTCGCGCGAGGACGATGACGAAATCGAGATGCCGCGGGTCGCCCCGCCCCCGCCGCCCGTGACGGCGCGTAACGACGAGCGCACGCCGCGGCATTCGATCGAGTCGCTCGATTCATTGTCGGTCGATATCGCCCGCATGATCGACCACGATGCCGCCGCCGACCTGTGGGATCGCTATAAGCGCGGCGAGCGCAATGTATTCACGCGGCGGCTCTACACCCTGCAGGGACAGAAGGCGTTCGACGAAATCCGCGCCAAATATCGGGCCGACCGCGAGTTCAAGCAGACGGTCGACCGCTATATCGTCGAGTTCGAACGGCTGCTGGAAGACGTCTCGCGCGACGACCGCGGCCAAGTGGTGGCGCGCACCTATCTCACGTCGGAAACCGGCAAGGTTTACACCATGCTGGCGCACGCGGCCGGCCGCTTCGACCAGGGCTGATCCGGCTCGGCCCTTCCACACGTATCGTTTCCCGTCATGCTCGCGGGAGCTGGCATGACGGAGGTGTCTATTTTTTTTCGCCGCCGAACAGCAGCCGGCTCGGGTTCTTGTCGATATTGTTGACGGTGCGGTCAATCGTCGACAGCGTGCGCTGAAGATCGCGCGACACCGAATTGATCTGCTTGGTTCCCGTCTCGGTCAGGCCATTGATGCCTTTGGTGATGGAGTCGGTGCGCTTGTCGAGATTGTCGGCCAGCTTTTGCATCGAATCGAGCACGGCATCGAGCTTGTCCGCGGTCGAGCCGTTGAGCTTGTCGGCAAGCTCACGGATTGAACGCGCGGCGGCGTTGAGGTCCCCGCTTTTGCCGTCCGCGCCGCCAGTCAGGTTCTCGATCCCGGACAGGATATGATCGATCCGCTGCGAGTTCTGCGCCAGCGCCTCAGTGAAGGTATTGATATTGTTGAGCGTGCTCTTGAACGCGACGCGGTTCTCTTCGATGAAGCTGTCGATCCGCTGCAGCACCTCGCGGGCGCCCTGCGTCACGTCCTGGGTCGAAGCCGGGGAGGCGTTGAGAGTCGGCGGATTGGGGCCGAAGCTCTGCAGCGGCGGTTCGCCGGGGCTGCCGCCATTAAGCGCGACGGCGGCGATGCCGGTCAGCCCCTGAAACTCGATGCCGGCCTTGGTGTCCGGACGCACCTTCACCGCCTTGTCGATCGAAATCGTCGCGGCGACCTGGGTCGGATTGTCCGCGCTCAAGGCGAGCGACGTGACTTCGCCCACCCGGATGCCGTTGAACAGCACGGCGCTGCCAGTGCGCAGGCCGGACACCGAGCTCGAAAAAATGACGCGATAGACCGCGCGCTCGCCGCCACCATCGATGTGCTGGAACCAATAGACGAATCCGAACACCGCCGCGATGACGGCGATCGTGAATACGCCGATCAGCGTGTAATTTGCTTTGGTTTCCATCGATGCGTGGTCCGATCTATCCGCTTCGCGCGCCGGTCGGTTCGGCGCGCGACCGTTTGCCGTGGAAATAGGCTTTGAGCCAGGGGTGTTCCGAAGCGAGCATTTTATCCATCGTACCGGCGGCGATAATCTTGCCGTCGGCAAGCACCGCAATCCGGTCGCACACGGTATGCAGGCTGTCGAGATCATGGGTTACCATGAAAACGGTCAGCCCCAAAGTGCGCTGCAAAGTCGCGATCAGGGCGTCGAAGTCGCCCGCCCCGATCGGGTCTAGGCCCGACGTCGGCTCGTCGAGAAACACGATTTCCGGATCGAGCGCGAGCGCCCGCGCCAAAGCGACGCGCTTGGTCATGCCGCCCGACAGTTCGGATGGATATTTGTCGCGCACGTCGGCATGCAAGCCGACCATCTCGAGCTTGGCGACCACGATCTCATCGAGCAGGCGCTGCGGCAGGTTGAGATATTCGCGCATCGGGAACTGCAGGTTCTCCCGCACCGTCAGCGACGAGAACAGCGCCCCCTGCTGGAACAGCACGCCCCAGCGCCGCTCGATCGTGCGCCGCTCCAACTCGCTCGCCTTGGCGAGATCGACGCCGAAAACCTCGATGGTGCCCTCGCGCCGTGGCAGCAGGCCGATGATGGTGCGCATCAGCACCGACTTGCCGGCGCCCGAGCCGCCGACGAAGCCGAGAATCTCGCCGCGATAGACATCGAGATCGATATGATTGAGCACCGTGACGTCGCGGAAGCCGACGACCACGTCGCGCACTTTGATGACGATTTCTTTCTCCGCCATACTCACAATCCGATCGCGGCGAAGAAGATGGCGAAAATGCCGTCAAGGACGATGACGAGAAAGATCGATTCCACGACCGACGCGGTCGTTTGCAGGCCGAGCGATTCAGCCGATCCCTTGACCTCGAAACCCTGCACGCAGGCGACGACCCCGACCACCAGCGCCATGAACGGCGCCTTGATCATGCCGACCTTGAAATGGTCGATGGTGATGGCTTCGCGCAGGCGCTGCAGGAACACGTCCGGATCGATGCCGCCGTAGAGCCAACATACCAGCCCGCCGCCATAAAGCGCGGCAAGCGAGCCGATGAACGTGAGAATTGGCAGGCCGATGATGAGCGCGATCACGCGCGGCAGCACCAACACCTCGATCGGATCGAAGCCCATCGTGCGCAGGGCATCGACCTCCTCGCGCATCTTCATCGAGCCGAGCTCGGCCGTGAAGGCCGAGCCGGACCGGCCGGCCACCATGATGGCGACAATCAGCACGCCGATCTCGCGCATCACCAGGATGCCAACCATGTCGACGACATAGATGTCGGCGCCGAACTTGCGGAAGTGGAAAATGCCCTGCTGCGCGATGATGCAGCCGATCAGGAAGGTGATCAGCAGAATGATCGGCACCGCGCGCCAGCCAACATTGTCGAGATGGTGCACCATCGAGGTGAAACGGAAACGGCGTGGATGAACGGCGACGCGCAGCAGCGCGAGCGTCACCGCGCCGACCATGTCGACCACCGCGCGCAGCGAATGCAGAACGGTGTAGATCGTCCGCCCGATCGATTCGAGCGAACCACGCAGCGCACCCGGCCGCTGCACCGGCGGCCATTCCTTCAGATTGACCGCGTGCATCTCGTCAACCAGGCCCTGGTATGCCGCCGGCAGGCCGACCACCTGGGTGTCACAGCCACGCGACTTGAACAGCCGCACGAGCCGCTCCAGCAGCCAGGCGCCGTAGGTATCGAAGCGCTCGATCCGCGCCATATCGATGACGACCTGGCGCGCTCCATCGGGCGTCGCCGGCTGGGCGTCGATAAGACGCTCGAGCGCCGCCGCCTGCGCCGCCGTCCAGGCGCCCGTCCCGGCCAACGTTAACCGGTCACCCTCGCTTCGGCTGTCCAATAATGCTTGATCGGTCACTCGAAGGCCCCAACTCTGGCGGACAAATAAGCTGTTTGGCGATACTTGACCATCGTCGGCGAACCTGTCGAGGGTATGGCAACCTCAGCGCGATATGGTTAACAGCCCCGCCCTTTCCCTCGCCGTTACGGCCGAATATTGGCCAATCGCCGGTGCTTTCGCCATCAGCCGCGGCAGCAAGACAGAAGCCGCCGTGGTGGTGGCCGAACTCTCAGACGGCGGTCATCGCGGCCGCGGCGAATGCGTCCCCTATGCGCGCTATGGCGAAAGCGTCGAAGGCGTCGTCGCCGCGATCGAGGCGATGCGCGGGGAGCTGTCCCGTGGGCTCGACCGCCCCGCTTTGCAGGAGGCGATGCGGCCGGGCGCCGCGCGCAATGCCCTCGATTGCGCGTTCTGGGACCTTGAGGCCAAGCGCACCGGCATGCCGGCGAATCAGCGGGCTGGCATTCCCGTGCTGCAACCGGTGGTGACTGCCTACACGATTTCCCTCGGCGCGCCGGCCGCGATGGCGGAGGCGGCGGCGCGCGTGGCCGATCGCCCGGTGCTCAAGGTCAAGCTCGGCAGCCCCGACGGCGACGATCCGGCGCGTATCGCGGCGGTCCGCAAGGCAGCGCCGAGCGCAAAACTGATCGTCGATGCCAACGAGGGCTGGTCGCCCGACAATCTCGCGGACAATATCGCTGCTTGCGACGGTGCAGGTGTCGAGCTGGTCGAGCAGCCGCTGCCAGCTGGCGACGATGAAGCACTCGCCTCAATTCCACGCACAGTTCCGATCTGCGCCGATGAGAGTGCGCACGACCGCGCATCCTTGCCGGCGCTCGCCGGCCGGTATGACGCCGTCAACATCAAGCTCGACAAGGCCGGCGGGTTGACTGAGGCGCTGGCCATGGCTGAGCACGCACGGCGGGTTCGACTCGACATCATGGTCGGCTGCATGGTGGCGACCTCGCTTGCCATGGCGCCCGCCATCCTGCTCGCGCAGCGCGCGCGCTATGTCGATCTTGACGGGCCCCTGCTGCTCGCGCGCGACCGCGTGCCGGGACTGCATTACGACGGCACTGTCATTTCCCCACCGCCACGGGCGTTGTGGGGCTGATCGATAAAATTCTAATCAAATTCGCAGTTCCCGTTGTTCCATTTCGGGCCAATCGGGGCCGACGATTTTTGGTTAACAAAGTCTTTTCGATCCGGTGGAGTTGGGTTAGGCTTTCAAAAAATCGGAGCCGCGACCACGCGGCTTGGCGTAACAGGGGGATGGGGTGGTCATGCGTTGCCGCGGTGTATTGGCGGGCGCGTTGTTGCTGATCTGCGGAGCCTCGTCCGCTTCGGCCACCATGCTGATTTCGGAAGATCGCGGCGGCCAGATTGGCCACTACCTCCAGGCCTTCGCCGCGCTGCGCTCCTCCGGCGAAGACGTCGTGATCGACGGCAACTGTTTCTCAGCCTGCACCCTGGTGCTCGGCCTCATTCCGCGTGAACGCATCTGTGCGACGTCGCGCGCGCGCCTCGGCTTCCACGCCGCCTGGATGCCGGATGAGACCGGACGTCCGGTCACCAGCCCGATGGGTACGCAGGCGCTGTGGGACATCTATCCCTCGAAGGTGCGCTCCTGGATCGGCCGCCACGGCGGTCTGTCGCGCCGGATGATCTTCCTGCAGGGCCACGAACTGACCCGTATCGTGCCGGCCTGCGGCGGGCATCCGCGCACGGTCGAAACCCGCTCACGACAGCGCGCGATGTCGCGCCTGGTGCGCTACGGCACCGCAAGCGCATCCAGCTCCGGCCGCTAGCGCCATCGCCGCATAGGCACGATCGCCGCAGGCGGCATAGAGCAGCCCCGACAGCCCGGTCATCGCCGCCATCACCGCGCCGAGGACGACGGCGTAGAAACCCTGCACCGTCGCGCCGCGGACCTTCGGCGCCATCCGTGCGATGCAGCCGAGCGCGCCGAGATGCGTCGCGCCGAACGAGAGGCCGTGCAGAAGCTGCAAGACCGGCAGCAGCGCCGAGGATGGATCGAGCGCCATCGCGATCCAGCGCACGAGCGCGCCGATGCCGCCGATCACGATCAGCATCGTCGGCGTCGCCCAGGACGGCAGGCGGGCCTGCGCCGCGAACAACACGATCTCGGCGGCGACGCCGAGGGCCCACAGCGTCGCGACTACGGTGCCGTCGAGTCCAGCCTTGGTCCAGGCCAGCGCGGAAAACCCGTAATAGACGGCATGGCTGCCCTGGATCAGAGCCGCGGCGGCAACGACGACCAGGAACACCGGATCGGTCAGTACCGGTCGTGACGGGTCGGCCGCCGGCGCAGCCTTCGCTACGAACGCGATCGGCTCCAGCATCGCTGCGGCGAGCGCCGACAACGCAACGGCGGCCGCGATCAGCCAGATCAGGTCGCGCGCCGGCAGGATGTCGACCGCAAGGCCGGCGGCAAGCGTTCCGACTATGAACGCCACCGACCCCCACAGCCGCACCGGTCCATAGGCCCGGCCGCGCTCGCCAAGGCCCTGGAGCGCATAGGTCTCGGCCAGCGGTATTCCCGGCGACCCGGCCGCCGCGGCCAGCGTGAAGGTCAGCATGATGACGGTGAAGCCGTCGGACAGGCCGACCAGCCCATAGCCGAGCGTCGACACAGCCAGCGCCGCCACCATGGTGCCACGCAACATATCGCGGCGCTCGGCCGCCCGAGCCGCGGCGGGAATCGCCAACAGGCGCACCACCATCGGCACTGCCAGGACGATGCCGATCGCGCTGGCATCGAGCCCCTTGGCCTTCAGCCACAGCGGAAAGAACGGCGCCTGGATGCCGACCACTGCAAACAGGGCCGCATAATAAGCGGCAAGACGCGGGGCGAAGCCGAAGACGATCCGCATGTGGGCAAGTCAGCCGAAAAGTCAGCCGAATCAGGCGCGTCCATTTGATAGACTGCGCGGCGGCGCATTGCACTTTTTCGGGACGAACGTGCCGCAGGAGCTTGTGGCCAGGCAGAGCACCGACCCCGTCGAACCGGCCACGCCGGACGACGCGACCTATGACGCATTGGTCGCGGCGCTGCGCAGTCACGCGCGTGGGCGCGCCTTTCTCGACGAGTATGCCCGGCGGGTGCGTGCCGCGGATACGGCGGCGGCGCTTGACGCGTTGGCGCGGATCGAGGCGCTGCTCACCCGCGAGCGCAGCGCGGACACACAGGCGCCCGTCCGTCACGACGATACGGCATCGACGCCAGCCGCAAGCGAGGAGCCATCCTACGCGAGAGACGACCTGCTCGCGCAGATCATGGCGCTGTCGCCGGAGGAGCGGATCGCGCTGTTTTCTTAGCCGTCGTTATTCCGGCGCGGGCGCGCCAGGCCCCGAAATGACAGGAGAAGCTATGCCGCGATCAGCCGGTCGAACAGGTCGGCATCGACATTGCCCCCGGATAGGACAGCGACGACCACCTTGCCCTTCACGTCCGGCCGGCCGGCAAGCAGCGCCGCGAGACCGATGGCCCCGCCCGGTTCAACGACCAGTTTCAAGTCGCGGAAGGCAAAAGCGACCGCGCGCGCAACCTCGGCATCGCTCGCCGCGACGCCCTCGCCGATCAGCTCGCGCGTGATCGGAAAGGTGAGTTCGCCCGGCGTCACCGACATCAGCG
>CAZNTY010000282.1:0-3142 GCA_964576085.1 uncultured Undibacter sp.
AAGAAAAAGGACTCCGCCCCGGGGCTCGCGCCCGCGGCAGCCGATGCCGGCCGGCTCGTGTTGCGCGAGAACTGCAACTTTCACCAAATCGGACCAGAAGCCCCGGTAGTTGGCTCTCAGAGCTATTGAAAATTTTCACTGAGTATGATAGCGTATTGAAATTATTGAGTATTTCATATTTCTGCATCCTTATTGATTGGATCAAGGTATGATTTTCGGTCATTTTCGCCGGCTTTTCGCCGGAGCCGTGGTCGCGGCACTCGCTTTTGGTTCAATGGCTCCTGCCAGCCACGCCGCCGACGCCTCCGACGTCCGGCAGAAGCTCGAGGACATGGTCCGCGCCTTCGATGAGATGGCGGTGAAGGTCAACGGCTCGCGGGCGACCGAGCTCGCCCGCTGGACCGGGCCGATCTACCTCGCCATCGCCAATACGCCCGGCATGGAGCGGGTGTCGGCCGAGGCCGAGGCGCTGGTGCGCAACCTCGCGCAGCTTGCCCGGGTGCCGGTGCACCGGGTCGCCGCCAACGATCCGCGCCGCAACTTCTCGATCGTCGCCAGCACGCGCGACTCCAGCGGCACGACGCCCTGCGTGTCGCAGGTCGACTGGGATGAAGCCGGCCGGCTGACCACCGTCGAGGTGCGCCTCAACCTGACGAATTTCGGCCGGCTGGTGCGCTGCGCCCGCCACGAGATCGTCCATGGTTTCGGCCTGCGCGCCCATCCCGACACCGCGTTCAGCGTGCTCAGCTATCGCTATGCCAACCAGGCCGAGCTGACCGACACCGACCACGTCGTGCTGGAAACCCTGTATGACCGGCGCGTGCCGGCCACCGGCCCGATGGACACGACGACCCGCGTCGCCTGCCAGGTCATGGCCGAGAAGCTGCAGATGTCGGCCGACGCCGCCGCGCCGGTCTGCGACCGCCGGTCGGCCCCGTCGCGGGGTGGCCTGTTCGCCTCGCTCAGGGGCAACGGCAACGGCCCGCAGGAGAACATCGGCCAGTAACGATCGTCGGGATCACCCCCGACACGTCGGGCAGAATGCAAACGGCCGAAGCTTCACAAGCTTCGGCCGTTTCAGTCTGTGCGGTCAGGTCAGGTCAGGTCACGAACCCGGGCCGGCCGGGCCGGCGGCGCCGGCGTCGGTGTCGTTGACCGTGACGTCGCGGACCAGGATGCGGCGGCCCGACTGCGCCAGCTGCACGACCGGTCCCATCGGCTGCGCGTTGGCGTCGCCGAAATAGGCCGCCATGCCCGACGCGGCGAAGCTGTCGCCCGGGGTCTGGCCATCGGCGAAGACCGACAGGCCATAGAGGATGCCGTACTTGCCGGTGACCTCGGCCATCGCCGTCGCGGCGGGATTGCCGAGCGCGCTCTGGACGTTGGCCGGTGCCTTCGCGGCGGCCGGCAGGGCGACCGACGTGATGGCCAGGGCGACGGCGCCGGGCGCCAGGCTGCGGCGCACGATGCGCGCCAGGGTCCGGGAGAACGAGGCCGAGGCCGCATCCACCGGGGTCACCTCGCCGCGCGGCGTCTTCGACACGATGCGGACGCTGAACGGCCAGGCGTCCTCGCGGCCATTGGCCGTCGTGCCGCGGACGATATCGACGACCTCGCGCTGGAAGTCGCGGGCATCCGCCGGCGTGACCGCCGCGGGGACGACGACCTGCATCGCGCGCAGCTTCGGCTCGAAGTAGATCCCGCTGATGTGCTTGCCGAGCTCCTGGCGGCAGGCCCGCGCGGCGCGCAGCATCGTGCGGGCGCGATAGGCGACCAGCGTCGGATCGAAGATCACGGTGCCCGACGCGAATACTTCCAGCCACTTCTCGATGGACTTCGGCGCGGCGGCGCGACGGACATTGTGCGCCACCAGCTTTACTTCGAGGTCGATGTCGGCGGCCTGCAGGCCCTCGACAGCGTAGCGACGGGCCGCCTGCAGATCGATGCCCTCGCGGACATGCAATGTCAGGCAGGTGCCGGCGCGATCAACCACAGCGAGAAAAGCGCCGACGGACAATGCCGACACCGCTTCGCGCAAGCGGTCCATGGTCTCGGGTGTCATGTTAGTCCCCACTGATCAGGAGCCTTTCGCAGGCTCGTCTCTGCCCTGTACCCCTGTCGCCAATCTACAGCAGGGGAATGCAAGAACATACAGATAATTACATGGTTGATTTTGTTAGCATTTATGGCGGTAAATCCAGGAAATCACAGGCTTTCCAGTGAATTATGCCTCTCTCATGAAGCAAATTCTTCGATGCCGAATGCTGCGGGCGCTGCGTCATTCCGTCGCTGATTGAGCGCTCGGTCACCGAATTTTTAATGCCATGATCCATGTCAAATGATCACACATTTGTCGCAGATGCGAAGTGCCGCATGCAACTTTAGAGAGTAAAAGTGCTTGTGGAATGGGCCAGAAAACGATGGTTGGGGATAAGTATGAGGAATAGCGTCTAAACTCCCACATCGACCGGGGAAAAACCTTGCTCCATGACTGCACAAGGCCGAGATAGGGGTTTAAGATGAGGAATTTATATAAGCTATATCAATAACTTAAGTTCTCTCTTGACCAGTTTGCCGATTTGGTTCATTTTGGTTTTTATAACGATTAATTAACGATCTGTTGTAGCGCAGCGTTTTGTGAAATGGATGGGGCAGGCGATCGGCCAAGAGATGCGCCAGAGGCGATGCCGATCGACGCGAATGGAAATGGACAATCTTCACGGAAAGTAAATCGCAAGTTGTTGCTGCCTGGCATTGAAATGTGACTGGCCAAGAAATAACGGGGAATGGGGAAGAAGATGGTGCGGAAAGCTCTCCTGGTCGCCATACCGGCGCTTGCTGTGACATTGGTGTCCGGCAGCAGTGCCGAGATTCGGTCTCGGGCATCCGGCCAGCTTGCCGTCACGAAGACGCAGACCCGGCTCATCGCGGCGCGCTTCCACTAGTCCCCCGGGCTTTGATCGACCAATTCACTGCTTACGGGGAATCATCACGTGACCGGATTTCGTAAAGTCGCCGTCAACGCCGTGCTCTGGGGCGCGGTCGCCGGCTCCTTGCTGGGAACCTCGAGTTCCGTCGCCATCGGCATTGACGAGCCCGCGGGCGATGACCGCTGCGCCGTGTTCTGGCAGGCGGTCGCCTT
>CAZNTY010000283.1:0-21833 GCA_964576085.1 uncultured Undibacter sp.
GACGTCGACGGCGTCTACACCACCGACCCGCGCGTGGTGCCGCAGGCGAAGCGCCTCGACAAGATCGCCTACGAGGAAATGCTGGAACTCGCCTCGCTCGGCGCCAAGGTCATGCAGGTGCGCTCCGTCGAGCTCGGCATGGTCCATAATGTGCGCATCTTCGTGCGCTCCAGTTTCGTGAAGCCGGAGGACATCGATCCGAAGGCGCCGCCCGCAGGCACCCTCATTTGCGACGAGGCAGACATCGTGGAACAGCAAGTCGTCACCGGCATCGCCTTCTCCAAGGACGAGGCGCAGATTTCGATCCGGCGCGTGCCCGACCGGCCCGGCGTCGCCGCGGCGATCTTCGGGCCGCTCGCCGGCGCCAACATCAACGTCGACATGATCGTGCAGAACGTCTCCGCCGACGGCTCGACCACCGACCTCACCTTCACCGTGCCGGCTTCGGATTACGAGCGCGCCCGCATCACCATCGAGAAGGCCAAGACGGCGATCAATTACGATCGGCTCGACGGCGCGACCGACGTCGCCAAGGTGTCGGTGATCGGCATCGGCATGCGCAGCCACGCCGGCGTGGCCGCGCAGGCGTTCAAGGCGCTGGCCGGGCAGAAGATCAACATCCGCGCCATCACCACGTCGGAGATCAAGTTTTCGGTGCTGATCGATTCCGCCCATACCGACCAGGCCGTCCGCACGCTGCACAGCCTGTACGATCTGGATAGGCACTGATGACCGCGGCCGCGACCAGACCGACTGTCGCCGTGATCGCGCCCGGCAACATGGGCGCGGCGGTCGGCGCGCAGCTCGCCCGGAACGGTGTGCGCGTTCTCACCGTGCTCAAGGGCCGCAGCAACGCGACCTGCAAGCGCGCCGCCGCCGCCGGCATGACAGATGCGAGCGAGGCGGAGATCGCGGGGGCCGACGTCCTGCTGTCGATCGTACCGCCCGGCGAGGCGCTCGGCCTTGCCAAGGCGCTCAAGCCGGCCCTGCGCGCCGCCAACCGCAAGCCGATCTACGTCGAATGCAACGCAGTCAGCCCGCAGACTGTAAGCGAGATCGGGGCGGTGATCGCCGAAACCGATTGTCCCTTCGTCGACGGCGGCATCATCGGACCGCCGCCCCGCGTCGATTCCTCGAAAACCAGACTCTATGTCTCGGGACCCGAGGCCGGCCGGCTCGGCGAACTGAACCGATACGGCCTCGCCATTCGCGTCATGGACGACGTGATCGGCCATGCCTCGGCGCTCAAGATGTCGTACGGCGCGCTCAACAAGGGCATTATCGCGCTCGGCGCGATAATGGCGCTGGCGGCGGAACGCGCCGGCGTCGGGCAGGCATTCCGGGCCGAGCTGGTGGAGAGCCAGTCGGACCTGCTCGACAAGCTGGCGCGCGCCGTGCCGGACATGCTGCCAAAGGCCTATCGCTGGGTCGCCGAGTTCGAGGAGGTTGCGCGATTCACCGGAACCGGGGCGGAAGCCGAGATCTTCGACGGCATAGCGAAGCTCTATGACCGTATTGCGAAAGATTTCGAGGGTCCCAAGACCGAGACCGGCGCCCTCGCCCGCTTCTACGAGAAGGCCGCCGGGCGCGCGAAATAGTCGCCCCGTAAAGAAGGCCGCGGGCCAGCGGCTTTGGCTTGCCCCTTGCATGGGCCATTCGCTATAGCCTGCCGTGAGTGCGGTCGCCGCGCCGGGTCCGGCGGTCGCCTTTCGTACATCTAAAGGCCGCAGGATCGCGGCCATAAGGGAACGATACGATGCGTGGCGCGCTCGGCGGTCCGCGCGTGCTGTTGCGGCGGCTCCGCGAGGTGATGGCGGAGCCGGTCAGCGCGCAGGACCGCCTCGACAAGATCGTCGTGCTGATCGCCGCCAACATGGTGGCGGAGGTGTGCTCCGTCTACGTGTTGCGCGTCGATGGCACGCTCGAGCTGTACGCCACCGAAGGCCTCAAGCGCGAGGCCGTGCACCAGACCGTGCTGCGCAAGGACGAAGGCCTCGTCGGCCTGGTGGCGAGCGAGGCCAAGCCGATCAATCTGTCCGACGCGCAGAACCATCCGGCCTTCGCTTTCCGCCCGGAGACCGGCGAAGAAATCTATCACTCGTTCCTCGGCGTCCCGGTGCTGCGCGCCGGCAATACGCTCGGCGTTCTCGTCGTGCAGAACACCGCACGCCGCAATTACACCGAAGAAGAAGAGGAAGCGCTGCAGACCACCGCGATGGTGGTCGCAGAGATGATCGCCTCGGGCGAGCTCGCCGCGCTCGCCCGTCCCGGCGCGGAGCCCGCCGCCCGTCACGCCCAGCAGCATGTCGGCGCAACGCTGTCGGACGGCATCGCGCTCGGCCATGTCGTGCTGCACGAGCCGCGCGTCGTCATCACCAACGTGATCGCCGACGACGTGCAGAAGGAGCTGAAGCGGCTGGAAACGGCGATCGCCACGCTGCGCGCCGATCTCGACCGGCTAGTCGAGGACGGCGATGTGATCGAAGGCGGTGAGCACCGCGACGTTCTCGAAGCCTACCGCATGTTCGGCTACGACCAGGGCTGGCTGCACAAGATGCGCGAGGCGGTGATGACCGGCCTTACCGCCGAAGCGGCCGTCGAGCGCGTGCAGTCCGATACCCGCGCCCGCATGTTGCGCGCGTCGGACCCTTACCTGCGCGACCGGCTGCACGACCTCGATGACCTGTCGAACCGCCTGATGCGCGTCCTGATGGGCCACGACCACGCTCCGTCGCGCGAGCATCTGCCGGAAAACGCGATCATCGTCGCGCGCTCGATGGGCCCGGCCGCGCTGCTCGATTACGATCGCAAGCGCCTGCGCGGCCTGGTGCTGGAGGAAGGCGGGCCGACCTCGCACGTCTCGATCGTGGCGCGCGCGCTGGGCATTCCGGCGGTCGGCGAGATCGCCAACGTCACCGGCCTGGTCGAGACGGGCGACGCCATCATCGTCGACGGCACGATCGGTCACGTCCATCTGCGGCCGCCGCCCGACATCGAGAATGCCTATGTCGAGCGTGTGAAGCTGCGTGCGCGGCGCCAGGCGCAATACCATGCGCTGCGAGACAAGCCCTGCGTCACCAAGGACGGCCACAAGATCGAGCTGATGATCAATGCCGGACTGCTGATCGACCTGCCGCACATCGAGGAAACCGGCGCCGCCGGCATCGGCCTGTTCCGCACAGAGTTACAGTTCATGGTGGCGAATTCGATGCCGCGCACCGGCGAGCAGTTGTCACTCTACCGTGCCGTGCTGGACGCCGCCGGCAAGCGGCCAGTCACTTTCCGCACGCTCGACATCGGCGGCGACAAGGTGCTGCCCTATATGCGCAACGTCGAGGAGGAAAACCCGGCGCTCGGCTGGCGCGCGATCCGCCTCGGCCTCGACCGGCCGGGCCTGTTGCGCAGCCAGATCCGCGCCATGCTGCGCGCCGCCGGCGGCCGCGTGCTGCGGGTGATGTTCCCGATGATCGCGACCGTCGAGGAATTCGAGAAGGCCCGCGCGCTGGTCG
The DNA here is from genome assembly GCA_964576085.1 of uncultured Undibacter sp. Classification (GTDB taxonomy): domain Bacteria; phylum Pseudomonadota; class Alphaproteobacteria; order Rhizobiales; family Xanthobacteraceae; genus Pseudolabrys. The sequence goes on from CAZNTY010000283.1 coordinate 3,510, forward strand.
AGATGGAGCTGACGCACCTGCGCCGCCACGGCCATCAGCTGCCTGAGCGGCTCGAGGTCGGCGCCATGCTGGAGGTGCCGTCGCTGCTGTTCCAGCTGGACGAGCTGCTGGACCAGGTTGATTTCCTGTCGGTCGGTTCGAACGACCTGATGCAGTTCCTCTATGCCGCGGACCGCGGCAACACCCATGTCGCCAGCCGTTTCGACAACCTGTCGACGCCGGTGCTGCGCGTGTTGCGTGACATCGCCGCCAAGGGCCGCGCGCACGGCAAGCCAGTCGCGCTGTGCGGCGAGATGGCCTCGCAGCCGATCGGCGCCCTGGCGCTCGCCGCCGTCGGCTACCGCGCGATGTCGCTGTCGCCCTCGGCGGTCGGCCCGGTCAAGGCGTTGCTGCTCGATCTCGACTGCCGCAAGGCGGAAGCGGCGATCCTGCCGCTGCTCGACAAGCCGGTCGGCAGCGTGTCGCTCCGCGCCGAGCTCGAGAAATTCGCGGCCGCCGAAGGCCTGCAACTCTAACACCGAGCAAGACCAAGCGATGCTGCCGGAACAGAAACTCGACGCGCTGCTCGACCGCCATGCCGTGGTGGAACGCGAGATGGCGGCCGGCAGCCTCGGCGCCGACGCCTACGTCAAGCTGTCGCGCGAGTTCGCCGAGCTTTCGCCGGTGGTCGGCGCGATCAAGGCGTATCGCGCGGTGGACAAGGAGATCGCCGATCTCGACGCCATGATCGCAGATGCAAAGACCGATCCGGAAATGCGTCGCATGGCCGAAGCCGAGCGGCCCGCGCTCAACGAGCGCAAGGCGAGGCTTGAGCATGAATTGCGCCTCGCTTTGATCCCGAAAGACGCGATGGATGACCACAACGCGATCCTCGAGATCCGCGCCGGCACCGGCGGCGACGAGGCGGCGCTGTTCGCCGGCGACCTGTTCCGCATGTATGAGCGTTACGCAGCCAGACAGGGCTGGACGGTCGACATTGTATCGATGAACGAGGGCGCCAAAGGCGGCTTCAAGGAGATCGTCGCCGAGGTGTCCGGCCGCGGCGTATTCGCCAAGCTCAAGTTCGAGTCGGGCGTGCACCGCGTGCAGCGCGTGCCGGACACGGAAGCGTCCGGTCGCATCCACACCTCGGCGGCGACCGTGGCGGTGCTGCCCGAGGTCGAGGACGTCGACATCGACATCAAGGACAGCGACCTCAAGATCGACACCATGCGCGCGCAGGGCGCCGGCGGCCAGCACGTCAACAAGACCGAGTCGGCCATTCGCGTCACCCACATCCCGAGCGGCATCGTGGTGTTCGTGCAGGAGGAGCGCTCGCAGCACAAGAACAAGGCCAAGGCGCTCGCCTACCTGCGCAGCAAGCTCTACGAGGCGGAGCGGTCGAAACGCGACGCCGAGCGCGCGGCCGATCGCAAGGGGCAGATCGGCTCCGGCGACCGCTCCGAGCGCATCCGCACCTACAATTTTCCGCAAGGCCGCGTCACCGACCATCGCATCAACCTGACGCTGCACAAGCTGCCGCAGGTGATGGAGGGCGAGGCGCTCGGCGAGATCATCGACGCGCTGATCACGGAGCACCAAGCCGCGCTGCTCGCTGCCGAGGACGCTTGAGCGTGACCGTCATTCCCGGCCTCAAAGCGGGCGTCTCGCTGCAGGCGGCCTGTGAAGCGATGGCGCAGGCGTTCCGCGTCACCGGCATCGCGGAACCCCAGGCTGACGCCCGCATCCTCGCCGCCGACGCGCTGGGACTCTCGCGCGCGCAACTCGTGTCGCAGTCGGAGCGGCGGCTGTCGCCGGGCGAGATCGAGGCACTGTCGGCGCGGGCGGCGCGTCGGCTCGCGCGTGAGCCGGTGTCGCGCATCCTCGGCACACGCGAGTTCTGGGGCCTGCGACTTACGATCGACAACTCGGTGCTCGATCCGCGGCCCGACACCGAAACGCTGGTCGAAGCCGCGCTCGACTGGATCACCACCCGCCACCTGCGCAACGAAAAACTGCGCGTGCTCGACATCGGCACCGGTTCCGGCGCGCTGCTGCTGGCGCTGCTGTCGGAACTCCCGGTAGCCTTCGGTGTCGCCACCGACATGAGTGTTGCCGCGCTCTCGGTCGCGCGCGGCAACGCGCAGCGCCTCGGCTTCGCCGACCGATGCGCCTTCGTCGCCTGCGACTTCGCCGCCGCGCTGCGCGGGCCGTTCGACCTTGTCATTTCCAATCCGCCCTATATCTCTACCGCAGCGATCCTCGGTCTCGCGCCTGAGGTGCGCGATCACGACCCGCCGCTCGCCCTTGACGGCGGCGCGGATGGCTTTGATGCCTATCGCGCCATCACGGCGGATGCCTTGCGGCTGCTCGCGCCGCGCGGCCGTCTGGTGCTTGAATTAGGCAAGGGCCAGGCGGACGCCGTCAGCACGCTTGCCGCCGCGGCGGGTCTGGCGATCGAGACGCTGCGGCCCGATCTTGCCGGAATCAGTCGTGCGCTCTGCGCTGTCGCACCATGATAAATGGCGGTAACGAAGCCGCCCGCACATACAAAAAAGCACTTGGATTATGCCCCGGAACGGACTAGCTTCCGGCAACGGAATCGACCCAAACAGGTTGCATCGCCAGGAAGCCCGGAGCAGGTCAGCTCTGCGAGGCGGCGGCGCTAACAAGGCTGATGACGAAGAGCCGGTAGACGGCAAGCGAAATCGCCAGACTGGGTCCGGATGCTTCATCGGTTCGGCGCATGATTGTTCCAGGTTTGGGAACCGTGCGCATAACTTGGGGTAGGCAACGTCGCGGGAAACCGTGACCTTGAAAGAATTTCGGCCAAAGCGATAGCGGACACATATGCGGGATTGCGGCTGCGCCAGGGTCGTCGCGGCAGCCGTGATGTCGTGCCGGAGGCAACGGCCGGGACAAAAGTTCTGAGGGTGAAAGATTTGGGGGCGCGTCCCCCGTGTGTTGTCGCGGCGCGAGCCGCAATGAAGAAAGGTCAGTGAACGGCGCCATGAGAAACGGTCACAAGCGGATGCGGGGACGTAGCAACAATCACCGCAAAAGCCAGAATCCGCTCACGCGGGTCTACGAGTCGAACGGCCCCGACGTTAAAATTCGCGGCACCGCGTCGCAGGTTGCCGAGAAATACATCCAGCTTGCGCGTGACGCTCAGAGCTCCGGCGATCCGGTGGCGGCCGAAAATTATTATCAGCACGCCGAGCATTACTTCAGGCTGATCGCGGCGGCGCAGGAGCAGCTTCGGCAGCAGAACCCGTACTATCAGCAACAGCCGCAGCCGGGCGCCGCCCCGCAGGGCGCGGCCGACGACAGTTTCGATGACGGCGAGGATGACGGGGTTGGGCCGAACGGGCAGACTGAGCCGTACAATCCGCAACCGCAGCAACCGCAGCAACCGCATTTCCAGCCGCGCGAGCAGCAACAGCCGCATTATCAACCGCGCGACTATCAGCAGCAGCAGAATCCGCGACCGCAGCAGCAACCTCAGCCGCAGCACGGCAACCAGGCCGGTGGCAGCGAGCAGGAGTTCGGCGGCCTGCCCTCCTTCATCACCGGCGGCACGCCGCAGCCCCAGCCGCAGCAGTCATCCGGCAACCAGGCCTACGGCCAGAACGGCAACGGCCAATACGACCGCAACCAGGGCGGCCAGGACCGCTACGGCCGCCACCGCCGCCGGCGCCATCGCGGGCCGCGCCCGGACTACCAGCAGGGCCAGCCGCAACAGGCGCAGCCGGCCGGCAACGAAGGCGGCGATGAGCCGCCGCAGCCGGGCGAATAACCCGGGTCAGCGCACGGCGCCCGCGCCGTCCCGCCGCGCGATCGGTCTCAACCCGGGCGATGGCGCCAGTGCCGGCTCAAGCGCCGGAATGAGTCGCCGCCTCTGCCGCCGCGCCGGGATTGCGCGGTAGACCTGCTTGGTCGCCTCGACGATGTGCACGCCGGCGAACGGCGCCGACAGCGTCGCGCCGGTGCGCTCCCAGGCCACCGCCGTGCGCAGGAACCAGCGGCGCGAGACCGGCGGCACGTAGAGCGCCTCGCCCCATCCGGTCGGCGTGAACCAGGTCTCGCGCAGCAGCGAGGTGATCTGCGCGCGCGAATAGGGCCGGCCGTGGCCGAACGGCGTGGTGTCCATGCGCGCCCACAGGCCGCGCCGGTTCGGCACCACCGCGAGCAGCCGCCCGCCGGAAGCCAGCACGCGCCAGGCCTCGCGCAGCAGCGCCCCGGCGTCCTGCGACATCTCCAGCGAATGAACGAGCAGCACGCGATCGACCGCGTTGTCGGGCAGCGGCATCTCGTTCTCGTCGACCAGCGCGGCGAGGCCGGCCCTGGTGCTCGGCCATTTCACCACGCCCTGCGTGCCCGGCATGAAGGCGAGGCAGCGTTCCGCCTCCTCGCGGAACAGGCCGAGATAAGGCGTGGCATAGCCGACGCCGAGCACGCGCTGCCCGCGCAGGTCGCCCCACCGCCGGCGGATGCCGCGGCCGATGAAGCGCCGCGCCACCACGCCGAGCTGCTGGCCGTAGAAATTCCGCAGGTCGACGACGTCGATCGACATGACCGCAAATTAGCATGAAATGATGGCGCGGCTGTCATGCCCGCGCACGCGGGCATCCAGTAAACGCCCGGCGTGTACTGGTGCCTCCCTTTCCGCCTTCACGCTCCGCGCTTCGGCGGACTCCAGCGCGCCGAAGCTCGCGAAGCGAGCGGAGGCGGGTCGCGGGGAACAACATGAGTGTGCTACGGTTAACGCGCAATCAGTGAGGACATCCCATGCCTGCGGACGTGAGCCTGTTCCTGTGCCTGAAGGACAATTACGGCGTGCTGCTGCACGACCCCGACACCGGCGCGACCGCCGCGATCGACGCGCCGGCCGCGGCACCGGTCGAGGCCGCGCTGAAGGCCAAGGGCTGGACCCTGACCGACATCCTGGTGACGCATCATCACGCCGACCACACCGACGGCGTTCCCGCGCTGAAGCAGAAATACAAATGCCGCGTGGTGGCGCCGCAGGAGGTGACGACGCGCTATCCGTTCGTCGATGAAACCGTGCGCGAAGGCGACAGGGTCAGGGTCGGCAATCTTACCGGCAACGTGATCGACACGCCCGGCCACACCACGGGCCATATCTCGTACTGGTTTCATGACGACGGCCTCGCCTTCGTCGGCGACACCCTGTTCTCGATCGGTTGCGGCCGCGTGATCGAAGGCACGCCGGAGATGATGTGGACCTCGCTGAAGAAACTGCGCGACCTGCCGGACGACACGGAAATCTACTGCGGGCACGAATACACCCTGGCGAACATCAAGTTCGCCCTGACCATCGAGCCGAACAACGCGGCGCTGAAGGCGCGCGCCAAGGAAGCCGAGCAGGAGGTCGCAAGCAAGCGGCCGACGATCCCGACCCGGATCGGCGACGAGAAAAAGGAGAACCCGTTCCTGCGCGCCGACATCCCCGAGGTCGCCGCCGGCATCGGCATGGCCGGCAAGCCGGCGGCCGAGGTGTTCGCCGAGATCAGGGCACGCAAGAACAGGTTCTGACCCGATCCGACTCCTGATCCCCGCTCGAAAGGCCGCCCTGTGGCGCCCTCGGCGGCGCCGCAGGCGGGACGCAGAACGCCAAGACGCCGATGACGACGCCGGCAGCAGCGGGACGACCTCGGATGAAAAGCAAACTCCGCGCTTCGGTCATCTCGTCGATCCTCCCGTCCGTGGCGGCAGCACTCGCCGCCGGCATCTTCGTTCTCGACACAGTCACGGATTTGGAAATTGCGGTCGCGGTCCTCTATGTCGCGGTCGTCCTGATGTCGGTCGGCATCTGCCGAAGGCGCGGCGTGATTCTGGTTTCCCTCGGGTGCATGGCCCTCACGATAGTGAGCTATACCTTGACCGGACGCGGGTCGCCGGAGGCGGGGCTTGTCAACTGCGGGATCAGTCTCCTGGCGATCGCAGCCACGACGTTCCTCGCCCTGAAAATCGAATCGGCCAAGGTGATCGCACATGAGGCGAGGGCGCAACTCGCCCATGTCGCGCGCGTGACGGCCCTCGGAGAGTTGGCGGCCTCGATTGCGCATGAGGTCAATCAGCCGATCGCCGCCGCGGTTATCAATGGAAATGCCGGTCTGCGTTGGCTTGCGTCAGAACCGCCCAATCTTGAGGAGACAAGAGACGCCATTCGACGAATCGTCACCGACGCCAATCGCGCGGCCGACATCATTGCGCGCGTACGAGGTCTTGCCAGGCGGGCGCCTCTTCAAAAAGACCGCTTGAGCCTCAACGAGGTCGTCAAAGATGTCATGGCTTTGACCGCGAAAGAGATGCAAGACAGCCATGTTTCATTGAACATCCAGCTATCCGATGATCTGCCGCCTGTTTCAGGCGATCGCGTCCAGCTGCAACAGGTCATCTTGAATCTGGTCCTTAACGCGATCGAGGCGATGTCTGATGCCGACGGAGCGCGGAAATTGCGTATCAGCACGGCGCAGGAGGGATCAAAGGACGCGCTCGTCGCCATTCACGACAATGGCCGCGGACTGGACCCGACGAAAATTGACCGTCTCTTCGAGGCTTTCTATACGACGAAGCGCGGGGGATTGGGCATGGGGCTGGCGATCAGCCGCTCGATCATCGAGGACCACGGCGGTCGGATTTGGGCCGAATCCAATACTCCGCGCGGCGCCGTGTTCCGGTTTACGCTGCCTGCCGCTCAGCCGTCGTAATCGATCATGGAAGCCTGCGCTGAAAAGCCGACGGTCTTCGTTATTGACGATGACGCCTCCATGCTCGATGCACTCGACGGCCTTTTCCGGTCGGTTGCAATCGACGCCCGGCTGTTCAGGTCGACGCAAGAATTCCTGGACGCCGAACGTCCCGATGGCCCCGGATGCATCGTGCTTGACGTGAGACTGCCGGGCCGCAACGGGCTCGATTTCCAGAACGACCTGGCCACATCCGACATTCACTATCCCATCGTCTTCATAACCGGACATGGCGATGTGCCGATGTCGGTGCGGGCCATGAAGGCGGGAGCGATTGAGTTCCTGACCAAGCCGTTTCACGATGAAGATCTGCTTCAAGCCATCAGGCTGGGACTCGAACGCGACCGCGCCCGGCGTCGACATGATCTTGCGCTATCGACCGTGCGTGCAAGGTTCGCCGCCCTCACCGCGCGCGAGCGCGACATCATGGCGCAAGTTGTCGATGGCCGAATGAACAAGCAGATCGCCGCTTCGCTCGGCCTTAGCGAAATTACCGTCAAAGTGCATCGCGGCCGCCTCATGCAGAAGATGGGGGCAAAGTCACTGGCCGAGCTGGTGCGCATGGCCGACAGGCTCGGCGGAGGTTTCGGAAAAATGCCGGTCTGACGATACCCGAGTATAATCGTCATTTCGACGTTTTCCCGCTAATCGACCGGACGGACCAGCGCCAAGGCCGCTGATGCGAGCCGCGCCGGCATTTCTTAGGAGTCGTCCGTGACGATCAGGCCTTCCATTGCCGTCATTGATGACGACGAGTCGGTTCGCGAAGCCACCACGGGGCTGTTGCGGTCGCTCGGATTCATCGCCAAGGGATTCGCCTCCGCAAATGAATTCCTGGAGTCAAATCGCGCGCGTATCACATCCTGCATTATCGCCGACGTGAGAATGCCGCAGATGAGCGGGCTGGCGCTCTACGGCCAATTGATCGCCGCAGGCCACCCCATTCCAACCATCCTGATGACGGCCTATCCGAATGACGCGATTCGTGACCGCGCCCTGAACGCGGGAGTCGTTGCCTACCTCGTCAAGCCTTTCAGCGAGAAAGAGCTGCTCGGCAGCATCGACGTGGCGACGAGGCACAAGACGCTGCTCGCGCCGCTCAAGCGGTGAGCTGCCCGAGATTTCAGTTTGCAGATCGGGCGGTGCGCTGAAGACGCATCGGCGCCTCTATGGCACAATGCGGAACGACATCGCAGGACGAAACATGCCCACTCTCACCGCCGCCGAGGTGATCCGCAGGCTCGGCCTCAAGCCGCATCCGGAAGGCGGACACTATCGCGAGACCCATCGCGACACGGCCGGGCACGATGGCCGGCCGCATTCGACCGCGATCTACTTCCTGCTGGCGCGGGGTGAGCGCTCGCACTGGCACCGCGTCGACGCGGTCGAGGTCTGGCATTATTACGCCGGCGCGCCGCTCAAGCTCGAGATCGTGGACGGCGTGAAGGAACTGATCGTGCGGCTCGGGCCGGATGTCGCCGCGGATGAGGCCCCGCAGGCCGTGGTGCCGGCGCGCGCCTGGCAGGCCGCCGAGACGCTCGGCGACTGGACGCTCTGCGGCTGCACGGTCTCGCCCGGATTCCGGTTCGAGGGCTTTGAGCTGGCCCCGAAAGGCTTCACGCCGCGCCGGTAATTTTACCGGCGCGATTCATGGCGCAGTAAGGTTCCCGGCCTAGCATGCCCGTAAGCCCCACCGGGACCCAACGCGCATGACGAGTCTCGACCTGCCTGCCGCCGGCGACGCGGCACGGCCCGCCGAACGACGGTCGCTCCAGCTCCGCCTGCTGTGCACGCTGTTCTTCTTCTCCGGCTTCCCGGCTCTGATCTATCAGCTCACCTGGCAGCGCGAGCTGTTCCTGATCTTCGGCGTCAACATCGAGTCGGTGACGATCGTCGTCACCGCCTTCATGCTGGGCCTCGGCCTCGGCAGCCTCGCCGGCGGCTGGCTGTCGAAGCGGCACGGCCTGCCGTTGCTGCTGGTGCTGGCGTCGATCGAATTCCTGACCGCGATGTTCGGGCTGGCCTCGCCGGCGGTCTTCCACAAGGTCGGCGCGATCGCCGCCGGCCTGAGCCTGCCGGCCACCGCGGCCTTCTCGCTGGCGCTCGTCATCGCGCCGACTTTGCTGATGGGCGCGACCCTGCCGCTCCTGGTCGGCTATCTCGCGCGCCGCTCGGGCCATACCGGCGGCGCGGTCGGCCTGTTCTATTACGTCAACACGCTCGGCGCCGCCGCCGCGTGCTTCGCCTGCGCGTTCCTGCTGTTTCCGTTCGCCGGCATGAGCGGCGCGATCCATGTCGCGGCCGCGATCAACGGCGCGGTGGCGCTGGGCGCGCTGGGCGTGCACGTCTGGCAGCGCCCGGAGATGGCGGCCGCCGAGGAACGCATCGAGGCACGAGCGAGCCGCGCGCCGACGCTACGGTTCGAGGTCGCGCTGCTGCTCGCGGCGGCCGGCGGCTTCGTCTCGCTGTCGTACGAAATCTTCTTCGTCCGCACCATGTCCTATGCGACGGGATCGAGCGCAACCGCGTTCGCGCTGACGCTGGGCATGTTCCTCACCGCCCTCGCGTCCGGCGCGCGCTCGGCCGGCGAGCAATGCAGGGACGCGGCGGGCGGCCCACTGATCAAGCGGCTGGTCGACCCACTGCTGCTGGCGAGCCTGTGCGGCGCGCTGTTCCTGCCGGTGCTGAGCCATGTCGCTCCGTTCGGCAACGTCATCCTGCTCGGCGTGATGATGGTGATGGTCTATGTCATCGCCCGGCTGTGGGGGCTGCTGCTGCCCTATCTCGCCGAGCTGTCCATCGCCGCCGACGACACGGCCGGCATGCGCACCGCGGTGCTCTACCTCGCCAATATCCTGGGCTCGGCGTCCGGCGCCGTGCTCACCGGCTTTGTGCTGATGAACGTCCTGGGGCTGACCGAGATCGCCGTCGCGCTGGTGATGGCCGGTCTCGCCTCGACGCTGCTGCTGATCGCCAAGGCGCCGGTCCCCGGCCACGACAGGCTGCGGCGCGCCGGGGTTGCCGCGGCGATCGGATTGGCGACGGCGGTCGCAGTGCCGGACCTGTCGGCCCACGTGCTGGAGAACGTGTTCTGGAAGGGCTCGCCGCTCGCCCAGCCGCTGCCGCGCGTGGTCGAGACCCGTAGCGGCATCATCACCGTGGCCGAGGACGGCACCGTGTTCGGCAACGGCATGTACGACGGCCATTTCAACGTCGACCTCAAGAACGACAGCAACGGCATCGTGCGGCCCTATGCGCTGAGCCTGTTCCATCCGGCGCCGCGCGACGTGCTGATGATCGGGCTGTCGTCCGGCTCGTGGGCGCAGGTCATCGCCAGCAACCCGGACGTGGCGTCGCTGACGGTCGTGGAGATCAATCCGGGCTATGTCGGCCTGATCGCGCAGGAGCCCGCGGTGGCGTCGCTGCTGACCAACCCGAAAGTGAAGATCGTCACCGACGACGGCCGCCGCTGGCTGCGCGGCTACCCGGAGCAGCGCTTCGACGCCATCGTGTCGAACACCACGTTCTATTTCCGCGCCAGCGTGACCAACCTGCTGTCGGTCGAATTCCTCGACATCATCAAGCGCCATCTCAACCGCGGCGGCGTCTTCTTCTACAACACCACCGGCTCGCCGCGGGTGCAGCGCACCGGCTGCCTCGCCTTCCCCTACGGCGCGCGCTTCACCAACCATCTGGTGCTGTCGAATGCCCCGATCGCCTGGGACTTCGGGCGCTGGCGGCACACGCTGGAGACCTACCGCATCGACGGCAAGGCGATCTTCGATCCCGCGCGCGAGCGCGACCGCGCCGAGATCGACAGCCTGATGGCGTGGGAGGCCGACCTCGGCAGGACCGGTGCACCCGGACGAAACATCGAGCCGTGCCCCGACGTGGTCGCCCGCACCGACGGCCTGCGCGTCATGACCGACGACAACATGGGCAGCGAGTGGCTCTATCCCCTGCACCTTGAATAACGGGCATGCCGCCGGAGGGCTGGCGGCATGGGCCGCGGCCGCGCTAGGTTGCGGACATGACACACTCGATGCCCGCGCGCGGCATGATCGCGGTCGACAAGATCGGTTGCCAGGTCCTGTTCCTCAATCCGACGACCTACGAAACCGAGACCGTGCTCGACGGCTTCCAGCGCACCGTGCACGAACTGCTGGTGATCCCGGCGCTCGACCGCGCCTATGTGCCGATCTTCGGCGACGGCATCCACGGCCGCAACCCGAACCCCGGCCATGTGCTGCACGTGTTCGACCTGATGAAGCGCAAGCTGATCCACACCATCGACCTGTCGCCTTACGTCGCCCCGCATACGCTGCGGCGCGGGCCGGCCGACGGGCTGATCTACATCACCTGCGAGAACAGCGCCAAGGTCGTGGTGATCGACCCGAAGACCAACACAGTGGTCGGCGCGATCGACTCCGGTTCGACCAACGGCCACCGGCTGTGCCTGCCAAACGACGGCCGGCGGCTCTACACCGACAACGAGGAGGACGCGACGGTGTCGGTGATCGACGTGCCGGCCAGAACGCTGCTCGGCAAGATCGTTACGCCGCAGAAACTCGCCGGCATCGCCGTGGCGGGCGACGGCAGGACGGTGGCGGCGGTCAGCGACGAGGCTCCCGTGGTGTTCCTGATCGACACCGCGAGCGAGCGGATCACCGAGCTCCCCCTCAAGGACGTGCCGAAACCCGCGCAGATCGCGCGCTATTCGGCCGACGACCGGCTGCTGGTGGTGTCGAGCCTCAACAGCAACACGCTGAGCATCATCGACCTTCCCTCCGGCGCGCAAAGCGCCATCCCGGTCGGCGACCAGCCGATGGATTTCGCCTTTCGCGGCGACGAGATCGTGGTCGGCTGCCAGGGCGATGGCTCGATGCACGTCATCGACGTGCCGAGCCGGCGGGTGACGAAGAGCTTTCAGGCCGGCAAAGGCTGCGAATCCGTGGGGTTTTTCTGACATGCTGACGCTGTATTTCGCCAAGGGCGCCTGCTCGCTCGCCTCTCACATCGCGCTGGAGGAGGTCGGCGCGGACTACGAGGCCAAGCGGGTGGATTTCAGCAAGAACGCCCAGCAGTCGCCGGACTATCTCGCGATCAACCCGAAGGGACGCGTGCCGGCGCTGGTGACGCCGCAGGGCGTGCTCACCGAGACGCCGGCGATCCTGGTTTACATCGCGCAGAGCTTCCCGAAGGCGAACCTCGCGCCGCTCGATGATCCTTTCGCGCTGGCGCAGATGCAGTCGTTCAACAGCTACCTGTGCTCCACGGTGCATGTCGCGCATGCGCACCGCGTGCGCGGCAAACGCTGGGTGGACGAGGAGAGCTCGCTCGCCGACATGAAGCGCAAGGTGCCGCAGACGGTCGGCGCCTGCTTCGGCATGATCGAGAAGAACATGCTGCAAGGACCGTGGATGATGGGCGAGCGTTACACGGTGGCCGACCCTTACCTCTTCACCATCGCGCGGTGGATGGAAGCCGACGGCGTCGATCCGAAAAACTTCCCGCGCGTGCTCGAGCATCGGACGCGGATGGAAGAGCGGCCGAGCGTCAGAAAGACACTGGCCGCCGAGGCCTAACGCTTTCGCCACGAGCCGCTGGCGGCGAGCAGCCCGCCGCCGGCGATCAGCAGCGCGGCAACAGCCAGCGTCGCGCGCGCCGGCGCGAAGCCGGCCAGCACCAGGAACGCGGTCGACAGCAGCGGCGCCGCATAGGAAGCGACGCCAAGGAGCCGGATGTCGCCGCGCTTCATGCCGATGTCCCAGACGTAGAAGGCGAGCCCCACCGGGCCGAGCCCGAGCGCCAGCACCGCGAGCCACTGCGCGGCGCCCTGCGGCCAGACCGTCTGCTCGAACGCGGCATGACAGAGCATCGCCAGCACGGCCGTGACGGCGCAGAATCCGGACACTGCGATGCTCGGCACCGATGCGAAGCGACGCGACAGCACCGAGTAGCCCGACCACACGAACGCGCAGCAGAACGCGACCGCGTAGCCGGTGGCATAAGCGAGCGCCGGCGCGAGGCCCTGGCCCAAACCTTGGCCCATGAACAGCACCACCGTGCCGAGCAGTCCCAGCAGCGCGCCGGCCACCGAATTCCAGCGCAGCCGCTCGCCCGGCAAGAGGCCGGAGAACAGCACGATCAGCACCGGCCAGAGATAGTTGATGAGCGCGGCTTCGGCCGGCGGCGCCAGGCGCAGCGCAGTGAAATAGAGCGCGTGGTAACCGAACAGCCCGCCGACGCCGAGCGCCCAGACCGCGAACGGCTGGCGGAGCACACCCCACGCGCGCGTGGCCGCCATCCAGCCGAGGCCGATCGCGGTGCCGATCGCGAACGTCATCGCCGCGAGCTGGAACGGCGGCACGTGGCCGGTCGCCACCGTCAGCAGCGCCAGCAGCGACCACATCAGGATGGCGGCAAAGCCGAGCAGGGTTGCTCGGACTCCCGTCATTGGCCGTGGGTCCGCGAATAACGGCTCGGCTGCGAGCGCGGCCATGCCTCGATGAAGTCCTGTGGCGGCCGATAGATCTCGACCAGCAGCGGATGGCCTCTGGCGGCGTCGCTCGAGTGACCGGCACTGCAATCGCCGCCGGGGCACGCAGACAGCGCGCCGAGCAGGTCGATGTCGGCGACGAACTCGATGGTATCGCCCGGCCGCACCGGGCTCGCCTTCATGAAATACTGGTGCGTGTCTTTGGTGAAGCCGGTGCACATGAAGACGTTGAGCACGTCGTGAATGTGCATCTCCGCCTCGCGCACCGGCATGGCCTTCTCCGCGGCAAGCGCGCGCGTGAGATTGGAATGACAGCAGTGATGATAATCGCTGCCGTTGAGCAGCCGGTTGGTATAGGGATCACAGCGCGTGCCGATCACGTCGTGGATGCCGGCGCCGTCGGCATCGAATCCGTACCAGCCCAGCGTGTCGTGCGTAATGGTCGCCATCGGCCGCAGGAAAGGCAGGCTGCTCCACAACCGCGCGCCGGTGGTGACATGCGTTCCATGCAGCGCGCGCGTCTTGCCGCTGAAAAACCGCTCGGTCAGGTCATCGACCGACCACAAATTGAGGTCGCCGACCTGCGGACCTTCGATACTGACGATGCGGAAGATATGGGCGCGCGGCACGTGAAATGTCCGCGCCTCGCGCGGCGGCACGACGACCTCGCCGGTCCTGGTCAGGCCGGCCCGCGCGCGTTCGACCAGCGCCAGGTTCGGCGTGTGAAGCGTGTCGGGCGGATAGACGATGACCGGCTTCGCGCTCCGTCGCTGCGCGGCGTCATCCGGCTCATTAGCGGACATTGTCATCCGTAGTCACGGCTTCACGCGACCCTTCACGGCGTTGGCCCGCGCCGTGAAGCGGCCGCCCTTGTCGCGCAGCCGGTCGCGAACGCGGGCCTTCATCTGCGCGACCTGCTCCGCGGACAGCGCGGCAACAGCCCCTTTGATCGACGAACTGCCGGTGCACGCCTCCCAGTAATCATCGAAGCCAGTGAAGCTGCGCTCGACCTCGATCACCTTGGTCTCGACCTCGTCGAGGCGGCTCGCCCACAGCGCCTTGAGCGGCTCCATGCTGGAAATCGCGGCGCTCGGCGGCTGCGGCACCGGACGACCGGCCTCTGCAAGCTCAACCCAGATCGCGTCGGCCGGGAAGCCGTGACCCGGCAGGTCCCAGACATAGGCCGCAACCAGGCCGCCGGGTTTCGTCACGCGGACCATCTCGGCGAGGCCCTTCTGCGGGTCGGGGACGAAAAATAACACGAGTGCCATGGTGGCGACGTCGACGCTGTTGTCAGGATAAGGCAGCGCCATCGCGTCGCCGGTCGCGAGCTCGACCGGCATCGACGCGAGCCGCGTTCTGGCATAAGCGAGCTGGCCCGGCGACGGATCGACGCCGAACACGCGCGCCGGCGCGCAACGCTCGACGATGAGCTGGGTGAACGCGCCGTTGCCGCAGCCGATGTCGGCCCAGGTCAGGCCCTTGGCCGGCGCCAGCCAGTCGAGGAAGACCGTGCCGGCAAGGCGGCTCCAGGCTCCCATCATCCGTTCATAGGCGGCGCCATCATCGAACCTGATCTGCGATTCAGCCACCGGTCGTGCCTCAGGCGAGATACTGGCCGCCGTTCGCCGTGATGGTCGAGCCGGTGATGAGCCCCGCGTCGTCGGAGGCCAGGAAGACGACGCAGCGCGCGATCTCCTCCGGCTCGCCGAGCCGGCCGATCGGGATCTGCGGCAGGATATTCTTCTCCAGCACGTCCTTGGGCACCGCCTGCACCATCTCGGTGTTGATGTAGCCCGGGCATACCGCATTCACCGTGATGCCGGACCGCGCGCTCTCCTGCGCCAGCGCCTTGGTGAAGCCGATCTCGCCGGCCTTGGCCGCGGAGTAGTTGCACTGCCCCATCTGGCCCTTCTGGCCGTTGATCGAGGAAATGTTGACGATGCGTCCGAACTTTCGCTCACGCATGCCCTCAATGACATTGCGGCACATGTTGAACAATGAGCCGAGGTTGGTGTTGATCACCGCGCTCCACTGCTCGGGCTTCATGCGGTGCAGCTGAGAATCACGGGTGATGCCGGCGTTGTTGACGAGAACTTCAACCGGGCCGAGATCGGCCTCGACCTGCTTGATTCCCGCCGCGCACGCGTCGAACGACGACACGTCCCACTTGTAGACCGGGATGCCGGTCTCGGCCTTGAACTTCTGCGCAGCTTCGTCGTTGCCGCCGTAGTTGGCCGCGACCTTGTAGCCTGCTGCCTTCAGGGCTTTCGAAACCTCCGCCCCGATACCGCGGGTTCCGCCGGTCACCAATGCTACGCGCGCCATCTCGTCCTCCTGAAAACTTTCGAATCAGCTTAATGCATGCCGCGGATCGATGTGAATGGATTTGATCCTGCGCAAAAACAATGATGGCCGGCTCACCTGCCGGCCATCATGCTTTGATGCGGTGCGAAAAGCGCGCTCAGCGCTCCACGCACATCGCGATGCCCATACCACCGCCGATGCAAAGCGTGGCGAGGCCCTTCTTGGCGTTGCGCTTCTGCATCTCGTACAGCAGCGTGGTGAGCACGCGCGCGCCCGAGGCTCCGATCGGATGACCGAGCGCAATGGCGCCGCCGTGGACGTTGACCTTGTTGGTGTCCCAGCCGAGGTCCTTGTTCACCGCGCAGGCCTGCGCCGCAAACGCCTCATTGGCCTCGATCAGATCGAGATCGCCGACACTCCAGCCGGCCTTCTTCAGCGCGGCGCGCGACGCCGGGATCGGACCGGTGCCCATGATCTTGGGATCGACACCGGCGTGAGCCCACGACACGATGCGGGCGAGCGGGGTCTTGCCGAGCTTGGCGGCTTCGGATGCCTTCATCAGCACCACGGCCGCGGCGCCGTCGTTGATGCCCGACGCATTGGCCGCGGTCACAGTGCCTTCCTTGTCAAAGGCGGGGCGCAGCTTTGCGATCGATTCCATCGTCACGCCCGCCTTCGGATACTCATCGGTGTCGACCACGATGTCGCCCTTGCGCGACTTGATCGTGACCGGTGCGATCTCGTCCTTGAACCTGCCGGCCTTCATCGCGGCCTCGGCCTTGTTCTGCGATTTCACCGCGAACTCGTCCTGCTGCTGGCGGGTGATCTGCCACTGCTTGGCAACATTCTCTGCAGTGTTGCCCATGTGGTAGCCGTTGAACGCATCCCACAGGCCGTCCTTGATCATGGTGTCGACCAGCTCCAGCGAGCCCATCTTCACGCCGTTGCGCAGGTGCTGCGCATGCGGCGCCTGGCTCATCGATTCCTGGCCACCGGCGACCACGATGTCGCTGTCGCCGTTGAGGATCGCCTGGTAGCCCAGCGCGACCGCCCGCAGGCCGGAGCCGCAGAGCTGGTTCACTCCCCACGCGGGGCTTTCGACCGGGATACCGGCCGCGATCGAGGCCTGGCGGGCGGGGTTCTGGCCCTGACCGGCGGTGAGGATCTGGCCCATGATGACCTCGGAGACCTTCGGCCCCTCGACGCCGGCGCGCTTGAGCGCTTCCTGGATGGCGACCTTGCCAAGCTCATGGGCCGGAAGGCTCGAAAGCGAGCCGTTGAATGCACCGACCGGCGTGCGGGCGGCGCTTACAATCACGATGTCGTCTGGCATGCGAATTACTCCCGTCTCCTGGGGCCTGAACCTTCGATAGCCCGCCAAACCCTATGCTGTCCATATGACCACCGGACCACCGCAACGCAAGAAAGCCTGCCGCTATGGCCCGTTTTTCGGTCCTCCCGGCAGCCGGGCAGTGCACAATTAAGTGGCCCGCCGCGCGGAAACCGCCTAGCCTTGAAAGCCGTGGGCCGGCAGGGGAGCGTGAGAACACATGGCCAAGTCCGAAGAGCCAATCATCATCAAGAAATACGCCAACCGTCGTCTCTACAACACCGGCACAAGCACCTACGTCACGCTCGAAGATCTGGGCGCCATGGTCAAAGCCGGCGAGGATTTCGTGGTCTACGACGCCAAGACCAACGAGGACATCACCCGTTCGGTGCTGACGCAGATCATCTTCGAGCAGGAGAACAAGGAAGGCGGGCAAAACTTGCTGCCGATCAACTTCCTGCGCCAGCTCATCCGCTTCTACGGCGACAGCATGCAAATGCTGGTGCCGCGCTATCTCGATATGTCGCTGCAATCGTTGACGCGCGAGCAATCCAAGTTCCGTGAGCAGATCAGCCAGGCGTTCGGCATAGGCGGCTTCGGCGCGATGGAGGACCAAGTCCGCCGCAACATGGAGATGTTCGAGCGGACGTTCGCGATGTTCGCGCCGTTCGGCCGCAAGGCCGGCGAAGGCGCGCCGTCCGCGGAGTCTTCCGGTTCGACCGAATCGAAGACCGGCGGCGACGACATCGATACGTTGAAGCGGCAGATGGAAGAGATGCAGCGGCGTCTCGACCGCCTCGGCGACAAGGAAAGCAAATAGAAGAGATCGGCGTCGTTCCGTCGATCAGAAATGGCGAGGGCGGGCCAACCAGGCCCGCCCTCTGAGTTCGTGCCGCCCGAGGAGACCGACGGTCGCAGGCGACACGTCCTCAAGGTCATCCAGAGGATCAGCCTTGCTTGATCGGCATCGCGACGAACCGCGTCGTGTCGCCGGACTTGACGCGCATCAGCACGTTGCTGCGGCCATTCTTCTTGGCATCGGCCAGCACCTTCCGGACCTCGGAGACGCTGCCGACCGAATGGCCGCCGACGTCGAGGATGACATCGCCAGTCTGCATGCCATGCTCGGCCGCAGTGCCGTTCGGGTCGACGCCGGTGACGACCAGACCCTTGCCGCCCGCGCCATCGACGGCGCTGGCCGGAGCGAGCGAGAGACCCAGCCGCGGGACACCATTGCCGTCGGAGTCGTCGGACGAAGCGTCGGCCTTGGCTTGCTTCTCACCCGGCATGCTCGCCAGCGTGAGAGAGATGGTCTTCTGCTCGCCCTTGCGCAGCACGCTGAGCGTGACCTTGGCGCCTGGAGTCAGCGCGCCAATCTTCTTGGCGAGGTCGCGAGAGTCCTTCACCGCGTCGCCGTTGACCGCGGTGATGACGTC
>CAZNTY010000284.1:0-11143 GCA_964576085.1 uncultured Undibacter sp.
AAGCACGTCCTCGATCAGCTTGAGCAGCGCCTCGGCGGACGACTTCGCCGCCTTCACATAGGTCGCCTGCTCCGGCGTGAGCGGGGTGTCGAGCAGCAGGCCGGTCATGCCGAGGATGCCGTTGAGCGGTGTTCGGATCTCGTGCGACACCGTGGCGAGAAAACGCGACTTGGCGCGATTTGCAGCTTCGGCCTGGTCGCGCGCCGCGCCGAGCGCGCGCACCTCGGCGTCGTGCAGTTCCCAGTTGTAGTCGGCGAGCTCTTCGACGTGCGCCTCAAGCGCCTTTAGCCGCGCGGCCGCGGCGCGCCGATGGAGCATGAAAGCGATCACGGCGCCGGCAGCCGCGCATAACGCCGCGGCGCCGACGGCATAGGTGCTCGGATCGTAATCGCGGCTTCCCAGGCGCATTCCGGTGAGAAAGCCGAGCACGGCCGCCACGGCCGCCAGCATGACGATGACGGCGAGGCCAAGCAGACGGGCGGCCGAGCCGTGCGCCGCCTGGTCATGCCGCTGCGGGATGTTCGGCGATGCCGGATCCGTCATTGCCGCACTGTGCGCGGCGGCGGTTGCCAATCTATTGCCGCGCGTCGCGTGGTGAATACGATGTTAAGGAACCGGTGATGTCGCCGCGCGCCGACAAGTTGCGCAGCGCCGCCGACCTGTGCCCGGACTGGACCATCACCGCAAACAGCGCGGCGGCATCCTGCACGGTGAAGTCATCCGCATGCGCATAAAGTTTGTAGTGTCCGGCTCTGTCCCCCCGCACCAGGGCGACGGTCAGGTCCGGGGCGCGCGCCTGCGCGTCGACACGGATGGTGCGAATCGTGTGCGTGCCGCTGCACGCCGTCAGGTTCTCGACGCCGTCGGCCAGCACAAAATCGGCGACGCTCGGATCGTCGACCACCTGCAAGGTGAGATCGGGCTGTGCGGCTGCGCTGTCGATCCTGACGACGTAATCGGCATCGACTTTATCGGTCAGGCGATATCCGGTGTCACCGGCGGAAAAGCAGGGCGTGTCGCCGCCGGGCAGGAGCGCGTAGACGCCAAGTCCGGCCATGGGCGCGGCTGTCATCAGCGCGAGCAGCGCAATAACATGTGAGCGTGTCATCGCCGTCCCATCCCGACGGCGAAGCTAAGACTCAAGCCATTAAGAGTTCCTTAACTCAGGCGGCGCGACGGATGTCGTCGGCGAGCGCGCGATAGGACAACGCCTCGGCGAGATGGACACGCGTGACCTTCTCGGCGCCGTCGAGGTCGGCCAATGTCCGAGCAACCCGCAACACGCGATGATAGCCGCGGGCCGACAGGCGCATGGCGTCGGCTGCATCGCGCAGCAGCTTCAGCCCGCTATTGTCAGGCTGCGCGACCTGCTCCAGCACCGGGCCATTGGCCTGGGCGTTGGTGCGGACGCCGTCGAGGCCGAGCGCCTCGTAGCGACGCGCTTGAATGTCGCGGGCGCGTGCGACGCGAGCGGCGATTTCCCGACTGCCTTCTGAGGGCGGCGGGAGGATCAGGTCGGAGGCGCTGACACCCGGCACCTCGATGTGGAGGTCGATGCGGTCGAGCAGAGGGCCGGACAGCCGCGCCTGATAATCGGCGGCACAGCGCGCGTTCGATCCGCGTTTGCAGGCAAAGCCCGGATCGGACGCGCGGCCGCAGCGGCAGGGATTCATTGCGGCCACCAGCATGAAGCGCGCAGGATAAGTAATGCGGTGATTGGCGCGGGCGATGGCGACCTCGCCGGTCTCCAGCGGCTGGCGCAGCGAGTCGAGCACCTGCGGCGCGAACTCCGGCAATTCATCGAGAAACAGCACGCCATTGTGAGCCAGCGAAATTTCGCCGGGCCTGGCGCGCAAGCCGCCGCCAACCAGAGCCGGCATCGAAGCGGAATGGTGCGGAGCCCGGAACGGCCGCGCGTTGGTGAGGGCGCCGCCTTCGATCGCTCCGGCAACCGATGCGATCATCGAGACGTCGAGGAGTTCACTGGGCGATAGCGGCGGCAGGATCGACGGCAACCGGGCCGCCAACATCGATTTGCCGGCGCCCGGCGGTCCGACCATCAGCAGGTTATGGCCGCCAGCCGCAGCCACTTCGAGGGCACGCTTTGCTCCCTCCTGGCCTTTGATGTCGGCCAGGTCGAGTTGCGACCCCCCGATTTCGCGGACCTTCGGCTGCGGCCGCGACAGCACCTGCGTGCCCTTGAAATGATTGGCGAGCTGGATCAGCGACTGCGCCGCGACGATCTCGATTTCCGGCGAAGCCCAGGCGGCCTCGGGCCCACAGGCCGCGGGACAGATCAGTCCCTCGCCTCGGCCATTGGCCCCGATCGCGGCGGGCAGCACGCCGGCAACCGGGGCAATCGAGCCGTCGAGGCCAAGCTCTCCGAGCACGGTGAAGCCCGCCAGGGCATCGGCCGACACCGCGCCGATTGCCGCCATCAGGCCGAGAGCGATCGGCAGGTCGTAATGGCTGCCTTCCTTCGGCAAGTCCGCGGGCGCGAGATTGACGGTGATGCGGCGTGCCGGCAAGGCCAGCCCCGACGCAATCAGGGCCGAACGCACGCGTTCCCTGGCTTCGGACACGGCCTTGTCGGGAAGGCCGACGATGTTGAAAGCAGGCAGGCCCGGCGCGACCTGCACCTGAACGTCCACGGCGCGGGCTTCAATGCCCTCGAACGCCACGGTCGTCACCCGCTGCACCATCGCAATGCCCTCGGCCCGGCCGCAACCCTAGCGGGTCAGCCAATGGCCGGCAAGAACATTTAGCGAACACGACGGAAGAGCGGCTCGCGGTGCGGTGGCCTTGATCGCCAGCTCATTCCTCATTCATGGCCGGCAATGCTTGGGGTATGGGGGCCGCGAACGCCCGTCGGACTCCCCGAAAACATGACGCCGCCCGCGGGCCATCGGACCCCGCCCCGCGACCGCTATGGTCGTTCAGTCAGGGCCGCGCCGTTCGCTTCTGCTCGATCTTGTCCCAGATCAACGCCGCGGCGTCGGGGCCGCCGAAATTCTTCACGGCGCGGATCCCGGTCGGTGAAGTCACATTGATCTCGGTGAGCTGGTCGCCGATTACGTCGATGCCGACGAAGATCATGCCCCGCTCGCGCAAGGTGGGACCGATGATCCTGCAGATGTCGCGTTCGCGCTCCGTCAGCTCGGTCTCCTTGGGCGAGCCGCCCCGCACCATGTTGGATCGCAGGTCGTCGGCCGCCGGCACGCGATTGACCGCCCCGGCGAATTCGCCGTCCACCAGCAAAATGCGCTTGTCGCCGTTTTTCACCGCCGGGAGAAATTTCTGCACCACCCATTGCTCGCGGAACGTGGCGGAGAACATGTCGTAGAGCGATCCGAAATTGAGATCCTCGCGCGTGACGCGGAAGACGGCCCCGCCGCCGTGGCCGTAAAGCGGCTTCATCACGATGTCATGGTGCGCAGCGCGGAACGCCTTGATTTCCGCGAGATCGCGCGTGATCAGCGTCGGCGGCATCAAGTCGGGAAATTCGGTCACCAGCATCTTTTCCGGCGCGTTCCGCACGCTTCCCGGGTCGTTGACCACCAGGGTTTTCGGGTGGATGCGTTCGAGCAGATGCGTTGACGTAATGTAGGCGAGGTCGAAGGGTGGATCCTGCCGCAGCAGCACGACGTCGAATTCGTCAAGCGCGACACGCCGGCTTTGCCCGAGGGTGAAGTGGTCGCCGGCGATGTCGCGCACCTCGAGCGGCTCGACGGTCGAGAACACCTTGCCGTTGAGAAGGGCGAGCCGGTCCGGCGTGTAATAGCTCAGCTTATGGCCGCGCTTCTGTGCCTCCAGCAGGATCGCAAACGTTGAATCGCCCCGGATATTGATGCGGGCAATCGGGTCCATCTGCACGGCGACTTTGAGGCTCATATCGGGCTCGTCCGAGAACTTTAACGAATGGGTAACGCCAACAGCTCGTTAACATTTTACCGGGATAATTGCCTATCCGTGAGCCCATTCTCCGGGCGGGGGGATTCGTTGACTCTGCCATCGATCCGCAGACTGTCCATTGCGGCCAAGCTCTATGCGATCTTTGCGCTGATGGCCACTACCACGCTGGCCCTGTCGATGCTTGCGGTCGTGGCGGCACGCAACCACGCCGCTCTGACCGATGAATTCGAATCGGCCAATTCCGGCAGCCGCAACGTCGAGCGGGTCAATGGGTTGATCCAGGCGGTGGAAGCGCAGGCGCGTGCGATCTACCTGGCGGAAGACAAGGCGGTCGCGGCCCGGCACGCCGTCGAGCTTGCCGCCACCAACGACAAAATCGGTGCCGTCTTGGCGGAATGGCAGGTCAACGTCACCAACAACGACGCCAAAAAATTCAGCGAATTCGCCGTCCGCGTTGCGGCCTTCCAGGAATTTCCTGCCGAGCTTGCGCGCATCGCGACCGCCCAGGGTCCGCAAGCCGCCCGCGATTTCGCGAGGGAGAAAGATCAGCCGGGTATCCGGGACGCGCTGGTCGATGACCTTGACCGCCTCGGCGAGATTTACGCGGCGAAGGCCGCGCAAATCTACACCCGCATCAATGAAAACATCGACTATACCGGCGCGCTGATGAGCGTGCTGGCCGCGTTTGCCGTTCTGCTCGCCGTGGCCGGCATTATCATCATCTCGCGCAGCATTGCGCGGCCGCTCGCGCGCATCGCCGAAGTGACCGAGGCCGTTGCGGCCGGCAATGGCGAAACTGAAGTGCCCTATGCCGCGCGCCAGGACGAAATCGGTGCGCTGTCGCGCTCGATCGCAGTGTTCCAGCAGGCCATGCGCCGCAATGTCGAGCTCAACCATACAGTCGTAGCGGAGGCCGAGACCCGCACACGCCGCCAGCAGCAGATGAGTGCCGAGATCGCGTTGTTCTCCAGCGAGGTGGAAGCGACTCTGGCCGAGCTCGGACGAATCGCCGACGAGATGCTCGGCGCGGCGCAGCAACTGTCCACCACCGCCACCGATGCCGCCGGCAAGACGGCGCGCGCCGGCGCGGCCTCGACCGAGGCGTCCGCCAATGTGCGGGACATCGCCTCGGCTGCGGACGAGTTGTCCGCTTCGGTCAACGAGATCGACCGCCAGGTCGCGCAATCGAACGCCATCGCCAGCAAGGCTGTCGCGGACGCCGAGCGCAGCAACGGCGCGGTCCGCGAGCTCAACGATGCGGCGCAGCGCATCGGCGACGTCGTCAGGCTGATCACCGACATCGCCGAGCAGACCAACCTGCTGGCGCTCAATGCGACCATCGAGGCAGCGCGCGCCGGCGAAGCCGGCCGCGGCTTTGCCGTCGTGGCCGGAGAAGTGAAGGCGCTTGCCGGTCAGACCGCGCGCGCGACCGAAGAGATCGGCGCGCAGATCGCTGCCATGCAACGGGCAACGGCTCGCTCGATTGACGCCATCACGGCGATTGAGCGCACCATCCGCGAGATCGGCGACATCAGCGGCGCCATCGCCGCTGCGGTGACCGAGCAGGGCGCCGCCACGCAGGAGATCGCGCGCGCGGTCGAGACCGCGGCCCAGCGCACCACAGAAACCGCCGATGACGTGCGGCTGGTCGGCGCGGCGACCGACGACACCCGGGCCAGCGCCAATACCGTAAAGGCGGTTGCGGACGATCTCGGCCAGGTTGCGCAGCGTATCCGCAACCAGGTCGACCAGTTCTTCGAGCGCCTGAGCGCCTAGACCGTAACAGCTTCAAGTCGACGCGACTGCAGTTGTCACCTCAATCCAAACGGATGGTGCTTCAGCCCGCCTCGAACGCTGCTGGAATATGACGCGGCAGCTTGCCCGGCGCGACCAGGATCGCGTCGAAGCGCATGTCCATGACGTTCTTCGGCGAGTAGGTCGCGAGCCACGCCTCGGCCGCCGCGGCAATGCGCCGCCGCTGGCGCGGCTGCAGCGATTCGGCCGCGGCATCGAGATCGGTGCGCGCCTTCACCTCCACGAACACCAGCAGGTGCCGCCGGCGCGCGACGATGTCGATTTCGCCGACCGGGCTTTTCCATCGTCGCGCCAGGATGCGATAGCCTTTGGCGATAAGGTAGGCGGCCGCGCGGCTCTCCGCGGACAGGCCGAGGCCAAAGGCCGCGACCCGTTCCGGCCGCGGTGGTTTCACGGGCTCAGCGCGCCGGGCCATCGCCATTCTCGTCGTTGAGTTCGAGCGCGCGCTGGTAGACTTCGCGCTTGGGACGGCCGGTCGCCAGCGCCACCTCGCCGACGGCATCTTTCACCGAACCTCGCGCAAGGGCGTTGCGCAGCAGCGCGTCGAGATCGTCCGCCTGCTCCTGCTCTTGCGGCGGCGCCACGACGATGACGAACTCGCCGCGAATTTCGGCGCCGTCGGCATAGGCCCGCGCCAGCGCGTCGAGGGTTCCACGGCGCACCTCTTCATGCAGCTTGGTCAGCTCGCGGCAGACCGCCGCTTCACGCGGTCCGAGGACCTCCGAGAGATCGGCAAGCGCGGCGGCGATCCGCGCGCCGCTCTCGAACAGCACCAGCGTTGCCGGAATGCGAGCCAGCTCGGCGATGCGTTTCCGCCGAGCCTGCTCTTTCGCCGGCAGGAAGCCATCGAAGAAGAACCGGTCGGTCGGCAGGGCCGAGAGCGATAATGCCGCGAGGACCGCCGACGCGCCGGGGAGTGCCGTCACCGGATGGCCAGCCGCGCTCGCGGCGCGGGCCAGCTTATAGCCCGGATCGGAAATCAACGGAGTGCCAGCATCGGAAACCAGGACGACGACCTCGCCGGCGGCGATCCTTGCCAGGATTTTCGGTCTTGCCTCGGCCGCATTGTGATCGTGGTAGGGCGTGAGCCGGGTCGAAATTCCGTAATGCTCGGTCAGCCTGCGCGTCACCCGCGTATCCTCGCAGGCAATCACGTCGGCCGCCGCCAGCACCCCGAGCGCGCGCAGGCTGATGTCGCCGAGATTGCCGATCGGTGTCGCGACCAGATAGAGACCCGGCGCGACGGCCGGCGCGGCGATCTCGTGTCCGGCGAGCAGGAAGCTGTGGGACCGGGATGCGGCGGATTGTGCAGGGCGAGTCATCTTGCGCACTCTAGTCATCGCGCGCGAGACCGTCATGCTGAGCCAAATTCCTTATTCTTTTCATTTACTTAACCTTTCATTCCCTATATTTTGCATGATGCCTTGCAGGGGCGGGGCTGTCATTTCACCGGATCAGCCGGAGTGAAGATGGGGCGTTGGCCGCGACAGGAAACGGGAATGATCGCGCGCCGCCTGCTGCTGCGCGCGGGCGCGGTCTTTGCCGCCAGCGCGGCGCTCGCCGCCTGCACCAGCAGCACGCTCGACAATTACAGCGAGCCAATCTCACCTGCGGCGCCGCCCGGTCCCGGACCGGCGCCGGGCACGCTGATCGGCACTGGCGCGGTCCGCGTCGCGCTGATTTTGCCGCTGTCGGCGGCCGGCAATGCCGGCGTCGCCGCGCAATCGATGAAGAACGCCGCGGAAATGGCGATCGCCGAATTCAAGAATCCCGACATCCAGTTGCTGGTGAAGGACGACGGCGGCACGCCGCAGGGCGCGCAAACCGCCGCGCAACAGGCGCTCAACGAAGGCGCGCAGATCGTGCTCGGTCCGCTGTTCGCCCAGGCCGTCAGCGCCGCGGGACAGGTCGTGCGTCCGCGCGGCATCCCGATGATTGCCTTTTCGACCGACGCCAATGTCGCCGCGCGCGGCGTCTATCTCCTGAGCTTCCTGCCGGAATCCGATGTGCACCGCATCGTCGATTACGCGGTGTCGAAGGGCAAGCGTTCGTTCGCGGCGCTGGTGCCCGACAATGCCTATGGCGCCGTGGTGGAGGCTGCGTTCCAGCAGGCGGTGGCGCGGCGTGGCGGCCGTGTGGTGGCGCTTGAACGCTATCCGCTCAATCCGCCGGCGATGCAGGAGCCGGCCCGGCGCATCGCGCAATCTGCGGCGCGGGCCGACGCGATCTTCATTCCTGACAATGCCGACAATGTGCCGCAAGTCGTGCAGGCGCTTGCTGCCGCGGGAGTCAATCTCAAGCGCGTGCAACTGCTCGGCACCGGCCTCTGGGATGAGCCGCGCATCTTTGCGACCGCGGCGCTCGATGGCGGCTGGTATGCTGCGCCCGATCCGGCCGGCTTCCGCAGCTTCGCGCAACGTTATCGCGCGCGCTACGGTCAAGATCCGGTGCGCACCGCAACGCTGGCTTACGATGCGGTAGCTCTGGTCGCGGCGCTATCCAAGACGCAGGGGAGTTCGGCATTCACAGAACAGGTGCTGACCAATTCCTCGGGGTTTGCCGGCATCGACGGCGTGTTCCGCTTCCGCCCCGACGGCACCAATGAGCGCGGCCTTGCGGTGATGCGCGTGACGCCGCAAGGCGGCCAGATCGTCAGCCCACCGTCGCGCACGTTCCAGCCGAATATCTGAGGCTCGTCAGGCGGCGAGGTCGGCGACCACCGCGTCGAGCACCGGGAAGCCCGACATCGTCACGCGCAGCCGGCCGGCCGGCGTGTTCTCGACCGCGCCCTGGTCGCGCAGGATCGAGATGCGGTCTTCGTCGAGCGGCCGGCCCGCCAGCGACTCGTAACGGCGTGGATCGATGCCTTCCGCCAGGCGAAGTCCCATCAGCAGATATTCGTCGGCCTGCTCGCCGGGCATCAGCGGCTCGTTGACGGTGAGGCCGTTGCCGTTCGCCTCGACGCGCATCAGCCAGCTCTCGGGACGCTTCTCCATTTCGGTCGCGATGCGGCAGCCGCCGACGTGCAGCCGTCCGTGCGCGCCGGGGCCGATGCCTGCGTATTCGTGGCCGCGCCAGTAAACGAGATTATGCCGGCACTCGGCGCCCGGCCGAGCGTGATTGGAAATTTCGTAAGCCGGCAACCCTGCCGCGGCGCAGACGTCCTGCGTCACGTCGTAGAGAACGCGGCCGGTGTCATCGTCGGGGATCGTAAGCTTGCCGGCACGATGCAGCGCGAAGAACGGCGTGTCGGGCTCGATCGTCAGTTGATAGAGCGACAGATGCTCCGCGGCCTCCGCGATGGCGCGCCTGAGCTCCGCCGCCCATTGCGCCGGCGTCTGCCGCGGCCGCGCGTAGATCAGGTCGAACGAGTAACGATCGAAGATCGAGCGCGCGACCGCGACCGCGTCGAGCGCTTCACGCGCGCTGTGCAGCCGGCCGAGCTCCTTGAGCGCCACGTCGTCAAGTGCCTGCACGCCGAGCGAGACGCGGTTGACACCGGCGGCGCGATAGCCCCGGAAGCGCGTTGCCTCGACGCTGGTCGGATTGGCCTCGAGGGTGATCTCTACGTCACGTGCGATTGTCCAGCGCGTGGCGATGGCATCGAGGATCGCGCCAACGGTCGACGGCTGCATCAACGACGGCGTGCCGCCGCCGAAGAAGATGGTCGAAACCGTGCGCCGGCCGATGCGTTCGGCGGTCGAAGCGATCTCGGCGGCGAAGGCACGCACGTAACGCGCCTCGTCGACCGCGGCGTGGCGGACATGACTGTTGAAGTCGCAATAGGGGCACTTCGACAGGCAGAACGGCCAGTGCAGATAGACACCGAACGGAGAGGCGGGCGGTGAATCCATGTTAACCATTATAAGGCCCGTCATGCCTGCGTCACGCGGCGAGTGCAAATCCGGCTGTGGCAAGTCGTTAAAATTGTAACGAATTATCGCAGCGCAAGATTTCAGCGCAGGCACGCCTGCGCCAGCGTCACGAACGCACGGGCGCGGTGCGACAAGCCCCTGCCTTGCGGCGGCAGCCCGTGCTTCTCGTCGGCGCTCATCTCGCCGAAGGTACGGTCGAAGCCGTCGGGCAGGAACATCGGATCGTAGCCGAAGCCCTGCGTGCCGCGCGGCGGCCACACCAGCGTGCCGTCGACGCGGCCCTCGAACTCCTCGAGGTGACCGTCAGGCCAGGCGAGGCATAGCGCGGCGATGAAATGCGCACGGCGGTCGCTGGTCTTGAGCGCAGCGAGCCTGTCCTCGATCATCTGCATCGCGTGCGTGAAATTCTTGTCCACCCCGGCCCAGCGCGCCGAATAGATCCCCGGCTCGCCGCCGAGCGCCACGACCGCGAGGCCGGAATCATCGGCGAAGGCGGGGAGGCTGGTCGCCCGCGCGGCGGCATGTGCCTTGATCCGCGCGTTCTCGGCAAAGGTCGTCCCGGTTTCCTCCGGCTCCGGCAGGGTCAATTCGCCCGCCGAGATGGCGTCGATGCCGAACGGTGACAGCAACGCGCGCAGTTCGGCGAGCTTGCCGGGATTATGCGTGGCGATGATGACTTTACCGGCGAGCTTGCGGTGCATGTATTTCATTGTCATGCCCGGCCTTGTGCCGGGCATCCCGCTTAGGTGGGCACTGCGTCCCTTGTCGGGATGGCCGGGACAAGCCCGGCCATGACAAGAGAGGGAATCACGTCACCGCCAGCTTCTGCAGGTCGACCAGCCGCGCGATGCCCTTGCGGGCGAGGCCGAGCAGCGCCAGCAGTTGCTCCTCGCTGAACGCAGTGCGTTCCGCGGTTGCCTGAATTTCCACGATGTTTCCGGAGCCGGTCATGATGAAATTGGCGTCGGTTTCGGCCTCCGAATCCTCGGCATAGTCGAGATCAAGCACCGCGGTGTTCTGATAGACGCCGCACGAGACGGCGGCGACGTGATCGTTGAGCACCGGCCTGGTGATCATATTGCGCGCGCTCATCCAGGTCAGGCAGTCCTTGAGCGCCACCCAGGCCCCGGTAATCGAGGCGGTGCGGGTGCCGCCGTCGGCCTGAAGCACGTCGCAATCGATGGTGATCTGGCGCTCGCCGAGCGCAACGAGATCGACCACCGTGCGCAGCGAACGCCCGATCAGACGCTGGATTTCCACCGTGCGGCCGCCCTGCTTCCCCGCCGTGGCCTCGCGGCGGGTGCGCTCGGCGGTGGCGCGCGGCAGCATGCCGTATTCGGCGGTGATCCAGCCGCGGCCTTGGCCCTTGAGCCAGGGCGGCAGACGCTCTTCGAGACTTGCCGTGACCAGGACGTGGGTGTTGCCGAACTTCACCAGGCAGGAGCCTTCGGCATATTTGACCACGCCGCGTTCGAGCGACACGGCGCGCAGTTCATCGGACTTGCGGCGGCTGGGCCGGATCACGCGGTTAACCTCTGCTG
>CAZNTY010000285.1:0-5596 GCA_964576085.1 uncultured Undibacter sp.
GGGCGCAGCCGCCCTCTACCGAAGGTCGGTTCGGTGCAGGATCTGGCTGAGGAAGAGCTTCGCCCGCTCGCTCTCCGGCGCGCTGAAGAACTTTTGCGGCGGGGCGGTCTCGACGATCTGCCCCTTGTCCATGAACACCACCCGGTCGGCGACCTGCTGCGCGAACGCCATCTCGTGGGTGACGACGATCATCGTCATCCCTTCCCGGGCGAGGCCGGTCATGACGTCGAGGACCTCCTTGATCATCTCCGGGTCGAGCGCCGAGGTCGGTTCGTCGAACAGCATCACGCCGGGCTGCATGCAGAGGGCGCGCGCGATCGCCACCCGCTGCTGCTGCCCGCCGGACAGATTGGCCGGCATGACGTCTGCCTTCTCGCGCAGCCCGACGCGCGAGAGCAGCGCCAGTGCACGCTCGCGGGCCTGCGCGCGGCTGCGGCGTAGCACGTGAACCTGCGCCAGCGCCACGTTGTCGATGACCGACATGTGCGGATAAAGCTCGAAATGTTGGAACACCATGCCGATCTGCGCGCGCAGTCGCGGGAGGTCAGTGGTCGAGGCGCCGACTTCGACGCCTTCGAACAGAATACGGCCAGACTGGTAAGGCTCGAGGCCGTTGAGACACTTGAGCAGCGTGCTTTTGCCTGAGCCGGATGGTCCGCAGACCACCAGCACCTCTCCATGCCGGACCGACAGGCTGCAATGTCGCAGCACCTGGTTGCGACCGTAAAACTTCGAAACGTTCTGGACCAGGATGACAGGCGCTTCGGACACGTCAGACCTTTATCGCGAACCGGGAATACAACAGCCGCCCGATCAGGGAGAGGCCATAGCACAGCACGAGATAAGTCAGAGCAAGCGCGGAGATGATGGTGACGGGCTGGAATTCCCGAGCGTTCACCAAAAGCGACGCGCCCGTCAGCTCGGTGACGCCGATAACGGAGGCGACCGAGGTGAATTTGAACAGCCGCACATATTGGCTGAATACGGCCGGAATGACGCGGCGGACGGCCTGCGGCAGCACGATCAGGCGCAGCGTCTGCCAGGGCGTCAACCCGGTCGCGAGGCCGGCCTGGATCATATTGCTGCCGACCGAACGCAGGCCGGAGCGGAAATCCTCCGCCAGATAGGCGCCGGTGAACACGATGAAACCGGACAGCGCTGCGTGATAAGCGTCGGTCTTGTAGCCGAGCAGGGCGGGAACGCCGAAATAAGTCATGAACAACACCACCAGCAGCGGCGTACCGCGGATGAACTCAACATAGAAGGCCGCAATCGGGCCTAGCACCGGAATACGCAGATGCCGGATCGTGCCGACGATGAGACCGATCGCCGTTCCGCCGACGATCGTCCATAGCGACAACTCGATCGTCAGCCGCAATCCGTGCAGCAGGAACGGCAGGTTTTTGATGATGACTTCAGGCATCCGACAGTCGCCTCGCGATCGCGTCGTCACGCGCGCCCGGAATGAGCAGCACCAGCTGACTGGTCGCAGTCACCAGCAGCAGATAGAGAACCGAGATGGTGATGTAGACCTCGAAGGTGCGGAACGTCTGCCCTTCGATCGCGCCCGCCTGATAGGTCAGCTCAGCGACCGCGATCACCGATGCCAGCGAGGAATCCTTGATCAGTTGCGAGAACAGGCTGGCAAGCGACGGCGCCACGATCCGCAACGCCTGCGGGTAGACGATATAGCGCAGAGCCTGCATCGGTGTCAGACCGCTGGCAAGCGCCGCAAGAGTCTGGCCGCGGGGTATGCTGCCGAGGGCGGCGCGCACCACCTCCGCGACATAGGCGCCGGAATACAACGAGAGGCCAAGCACGGCGCAGGTGAAGGCCGGCAGCCGCAGAAACGCCAGAGCCATGTACCAGATGTACATGTGCACCAGCAGTGGGATATTGCGCATACATTCGACGTAAAGCGCGGCGACCGCGCGTAGTTTTATCGAGCGTGCGGCGCCGGCAGTGCCAACAATCAGGCCGATGAAGAGCGACAACAGCAGCGCGGCCGCCGATAGTGCAACCGTCGTGGCAAAGCCGGAGGCAATGAGGTCGCGAGCTTGCCAGATCGGGCCGAAGTCGAAGCGATAGTTCATTCCAGGCCCATCACGGACCGGCGACTGGGCGCGGCATAACGCCAGTCGTCATGGCCACATTTCGATCGGCACGTCGGGCTCGGCGTGGAACCATTTGCGATAAAGCGCGGCGTATTCGCCGGACTTCCAGAGATCCTGCAGGGCGGCGTTGATCTCGTCGCGCAAGGCCGAATCGCCTTGCCGCACACCGATGCCAAACGGCTCGACGCTGAAACGATCCGGCAGGATCACGAAATTCGGGCTGTCCTTGGCGAAGCCTTGCAGGATGTTGAGGCTGCCGGTCAGTGCATCGACACGGCCCTGCACCAAGGCGAGCCAGGCGCTGTTATAGTCCTTGAATGCGACGATCTTGGCTTTGGGCGCCGCTGCCGCGATGTTCTTCTCAAGCGTGGTGCCCTGCTGCACCGAGACCTGCTTGCCGTCGAGGTCCTTGAGGCCGTGGATCGTGCTGTCTTTCGGCACGATGAGGCTCTGCGCGCCGGTGTAATAGGTGATGCTGAAGTCGATGGTCTTGTCGCGCTCGCGCGTGTGCGTCATCGAGGCTGCGGACAGATCGACATTGCCGCTGACCAGCAGCGGGATGCGCGTCGGCGACGTGACCTTCACGAATTCTACCGGCACGCCGATATGTTTGGCGACCGCGCGCACGATGTCGAGGTCGAAGCCGACCGGCTCATTCTTCTCGTCGAGATAACCAAACGGCGGCGTGTCGAACTTGACGCCGGCGAGCAATTTTCCACGCGCCTTGATCTGCGCGATGGTGTCGGGCGCTTGCGCCAGGGCGGGCGAAACCGCCAGGCCGGCCGCGAGCGCGCCGACCGTCAGCATGCCTTGTCGTCGCGTCAGTTTTCCCATTTTTCCCTCCATTATCAGTTGCCCAGGCCGGCATTCTCGATCCGGCTCAACGCTTCGTCGAGATCCTTGTCGTTGAGGCTCAAGGCAAGTCGCAGGTGGCCGGCGCCCGCTGGCCCGAACGACGAGCCCGGCTGCACCGCGAGATCGAACTCGTCGAGCCAGCGGCGAGCAATCGCCGTATCGTCCCCGTCGACGCGCGGAAAGAGATAGAACGTCGCCTCCGATATCGGGCACTGGATGCCCTTGATTTGCGACAGGCGCTCGGCCGCCCGCTGGAGGCGGGCACGGAACATGCTGCGGTACCGCGGCGCAAGCTCGTCGTAGAGTGCTAGCGCCTCGATTCCAGCGATCTGAATAAAGGGCGGAACGCAATAGATTGAGTGTTGCAGGAATTTCTGGATCGGGCCGCTGGCGCCGGCCGGCGTCGCGAGATAGCCCAGCCGCCAGCCCGTCATGCCGAAAGTCTTTGACAGACTGTCGACCACCAGCGTGTGCGACTGGCCGCCGAGTGCCTGGGGAAAGGCCACCGACTTGTCGTAATTCAGGTCGGCATAGACCTGATCGAAAATCAGCCAGAGGTTATGCCGTTTGATGATGTCGACAACGGCCCGCACCTCGGCTTCCGGAATGATGCGGCCGGTCGGATTGACGGGCGAGTTGAGGATGATCGCCCGTGTCGCCGGCGTCACCGCCGCCTCGATCGCCGCCGCGTCGACCCGGTCCAGCATGGGCAGCGGCACCGGCGTTCCGCCGCACAGCCGCACGCAAGGGCCGTAGCTGACCCAGCCCGGCTGCGGAATGATGACCTCGTAGCCTGGCTCGACAATGCCCATCAGCGCCGTCAGCAGCGCGAACTTGCCGCCGGGCGTGACAAGAATGTCTGTCATCGCGTAGCGGGCGCCGCAGCGTTTGGCTTCGCGGTCGGCGATCGCCTGACGCAATGCGGGCAGCCCCGCGGGCGTCGAATAATGCGTCTCGCCGTCGCGCAGTGCGCGCTCGGCCGCCTCGACGATGCGCGGGTCGGTCGCGATATTGGGATCGCCGCTCGACAAGCCGATGATCTTGCAGCCGGCGGCGCGGGCCTGGCGGACGCGCTCGGTCATCTCAACGGTCGCCGATGGCTTGAGTGAGCGGACGCGATCGGCGAGGGCGGGCGTAGTGTCTTGGCTGAGCATTACTGGCCTTTGAGTGGCACGCCGAGGCGTCCCGCGAGGTCCTGAATGAACTGCCAGGCGACGCGGCCGGAGCGCGAGCCGCGCGTCGTTGCCCATTCCAGCGCGTCGCGGCGCAAGTCCGCGGCGTCGACCGGGATTCCGTAGGCGGCCACGTAGCTCTCCACCATCGCTAGGTATTCGTCCTGGCTGCAGCGGTGGAAACCGAGCCAGAGGCCGAACCGGTCGGACAGCGATACTTTTTCCTCCACCGTCTCACCGGGATTGATCGCGGTCGAGCGTTCGTTCTCCATCATGTCGCGTGACATCAGGTGGCGACGGTTCGACGTCGCATAGAAAATGACGTTGTCGGGCCGCCCCTCGATGCCGCCTTCCAGCACGGCCTTGAGCGATTTGTACGAGGTGTCATCACCGTCGAACGAGAGGTCGTCGCAGAACACGATGAAGCGATAGGGCAGCGGCCGCATGATCGTCATCAGTTCCGGCAGGCTCTCGATGTCCTCGCGGTGGATTTCGACGAGCTTGAGCGGCGCTTGCGTGCCCTGCCTGCGCAGCCCGGCATTAACCGCGGCATGCGAAGCTTTGACCAGCGACGACTTGCCCATGCCACGCGCGCCCCATAGCAGAGCGTTGTTGGCGGGCAGACCCTTGGCGAAGCGCTCGGTATTGTCGACCAGCACGTCGCGCACGCGGTCGATGCCCTTGAGCAGCGACATCTCGACGCGGTTGACGCGCGGCACCGGAATCAGTCGATGACCGTCCGGTTGCCAGGCGAAAGCATCGGCGGCATCGAAATCGGGCAGTGTCAGCGCGCGTGGCGCCAGCCGCTCGAGCGCGTTCGCGATCCGAAGCAGAACGTCACCGTTCGTGGACGCTGGGGATTTTTTTGAAGCGTTCTTCGCGGGTTTCGACTTGCTCGACTTTAATTTCAACTTGGATTTCAACTTGGATTTTGCCATGCACGCACCACGCCGCCTGGGTGCTGCTCTTAGCGGGCCGCTGCCGTGCTCGCAAGCACCGCGACCGGACACACAAGGATTATAGGGCCTTTGCCGCGGTCTGCGGCGTTGCAATTAGGCCCGTGGCCGGTATAGTCCCGCGCAAATCCGGGCGCCGCCGCCGAAACGCGCGAGCCAACACGGCGGCCGAGCGTCACGAGGGGATACAAGCTCAATGCTGACCACGCCTGCGTTTGCCCAGACGGCCGGCTCCCTGTTCGGCGGAGACAGCGGCAGCATGA
This sequence comes from uncultured Undibacter sp., assembly GCA_964576085.1. GTDB lineage: Bacteria > Pseudomonadota > Alphaproteobacteria > Rhizobiales > Xanthobacteraceae > Pseudolabrys. Next base: position 5,361 of record CAZNTY010000285.1, read on the forward strand.
TCACATCGCTGCTGCCGTTCGCGCTGATTTTCGTCATCATGTATTTCCTGATCCTGCGACCGCAGCAGAAACGCGTGAAGCAGCACCAGGAGATGGTCAAGAACGTGCGGCGGGGCGATACCGTCGTCACCAATGGCGGCCTGATCGGCCGGGTCGCCAAGGTGGTCGACGACCACGAGCTCGAGATCGAGGTCGCGCCCGAGGTGCGGGTGCGCCAGAGTCGCTCGATGATCGCC
>CAZNTY010000286.1:0-10039 GCA_964576085.1 uncultured Undibacter sp.
TGATGCGCATGCTGGCGGAGCGGCTGGCACCGGCGAGCGTCGAAACGGCGGACGCGGCCGGCTGGTCCGCTGATGCATTGGAGGCGCAGGCTTTTGCGTTTCTTGCAGTGCGCTGTCTGCGCGGAAAGCCGCTGACATTTCCGTCGACCACCGGCGTCGCCCGCCCGATGAGTGGCGGCGTCGTAGAAATGCCGGAAACGGAACGAATTACAACGTGATCGCCGGCTTGTAGCCCGCCGGAAAATCAGTGCTATAAGGGCCGCATATTTGCACGTCGTTGACTGTCGGGGCTGCTTCATACGCATGCTGGTTCGGGATGTCGCCGCAGCACTTTCGGCGCAGGTTCTGGGAGACGGCGCGTTCGCCGTCGAGCGCATTGTCCACCCGTCTGAGGCCGAGCGGCCGTCCGATCTTGCGGTGGCGATGAGCCGCGACGCGTTTGACGCGCTTGCGACATCCAAAGCGCAAGTGGCGATTGTGTCTGGAACTTCGCCCAGGCCCGAGCGGCTCAAGGCGGTCATTATCGCGGGCCAGGAACGCCCGGCGCTCGCCAGGCTCACCGCCATGTTTGACGCCGGCCCGGCCCACATGGCGGGCATTCATCCAACCGCTGTGGTCGCGCCCGACGCGACAGTCGGCGAGGGCGCCAGTGTCGGCCCGTTTGTCACAATCGGTCCGCGCAGCCGGCTCGGCGCGGGCACGGTCATCCTCGCCAACGTATCGATCGGGGCCGATGTGGCGATCGGCGCTAACGGGTTGATCTATTCGGGTGTTCGCATCGGCGATCGCGTCTCGATCGGCGACCGGGTTTTCATCCAGTTCAATGCATCGATCGGTTGTGATGGCTTCAGCTTCATCCCTGTGACGGATAGCGGCAAGGGGCCGCCGATGCGGGTTCATTCGCTCGGCAGCGTGCTGATCGGCGACGATGTGGAAATCGGCGCCAACACCACGGTCGCCCGTGCGACTTTGGAAGCGACGCGCATCGGCGACGGCACCAAGATCGATAATCTGGTGCAGATCGCCCACAATGTGCGGATCGGCAAAGCCTGCCTGATTTGCGGAAACGTCGGCATTTCCGGCAGCGTGGAAATTGGCGACCGAGTCCTGCTGGGCGGTGGCGTGGGAGTCGCCGATCATGTCAGGATCGGTTCGGATGCCGTCGTTGCGGCCGGGTCGGGAGTGGGCTCCAACGTCGCAGCCGGAGCCAAGGTGTCCGGCTTTCCGGCCATGCCGCATGAGCGGTCCCTGGATATCTACGCGTTCCTGTCGCGGCATAGGCGCTATGCCCGCGATCTTGAAGACGTGAAGTCCCGCGTCGCGGCGATGGAAAACCCAGCACGGGAAAAGTGATCCGATGACAGACGTTGCACAAGATGTAATGGCCATCATCAAGAAGAAGATTCGCGTCGATCGCAGCGAGATCGCGATGACCGATCGGCTGCAGGATCTCGGCCTTGAGTCTCTGGATGCGCTGGAGCTCGTTTTCGACATCGAGGAAAAGTTCAATATCGAGATTCCGGTCAACGCCAATGATGCCAATATCGGTGGTTTCGAGACCGTGGCCGATGTCGTGCGCGAGGTCGAAAAGCTCGTGGCGATGAAGAAAGCGTAATCGGGCGTGCATCGCGTCGTAGTCACCGGTCTTGGCGCCGTCACTCCACTCGGTCTCGATGTCCCGGCTTATTGGGACGGACTCAAACGAGGCGCCGACGGCATCCGGCCGGTCGAGCTCGTTCCGCAAGAAGGGTTGAATCAGAAGGTGCTCGGCGAGGTCAAAGGCTTCGACCCGCAGAAGTATTTCACCGATCGTCAACTGCCGATCCTCGATCGCGTCTCGCAGTTCGCCGTGGTGGCGGCGAAGGAGGCGATCGCGCAGGCTGGCCTCGTGTTCGAGGGCGAACTGTCCGAACGGACGGCGGCCATTCTCGGCACCGGCGTCGGCGGGCAGACCACGACGGACGAGAGCTTCAGGCGCCTTTACGAAGATAAGCAGCCGCGCGTCTATCCGCTGACGATTCCCAAGCTGATGCCGAACGCGCCGGCGAGCCAGGTATCGATGCACTGCGGCCTGCGCGGCCCGTCCTTCGGCGTGGTGAGCGCCTGCGCGTCGGCGACGCACGCCATCGGCCTCTGCTTCCAGATGATGCGCAGCGGGGCGATCCGCTGCGCAGTCACCGGCGGCGCGGAAGCCAGCATCACTTTTGGCGCTATCAAGGGCTGGGAGGCGATGCGGGTGATGGCGCCGGACAAGTGCCGGCCGTTCTCGAAGGACCGCAGGGGCATGATCATCGGCGAGGGTGCGGCCGTGATGGTGCTCGAGAGCGAAGACGATGCGCGCAAGCGCGGCGCAGAGATCCTGGCCGAGATCGTCGGTTTCGGCATGAGCGCCGACGCGAAGGACATCACGGCGCCGGACGTCGGCGGCATGACGCGGGCGATCACCGGCGCGCTCGCCGATGCCAGGCTCGGCCCGCAGGATGTGCAATACATCAATGCCCACGGCACCGGCACGACGGCCAACGACCGCACCGAGACCGCGGCGCTGAAAGCCGCTTTCGGCGATCACGCCAAGACGCTTGCCGTCTCCTCAACCAAGTCGATGATCGGGCATGCGCTTGGCGCCGCCGGCGCGCTCGAGATGGTCGCGACTGTCATGGGCGTGCGGGAGGGGATTGTGCCGCCGACGATCAATTATCTCGGTCCCGATCCGGAGTGTGATCTCGACTATGTGCCGAATGAAGGGCGGCCAATGGATATCGATATTGCACTGTCGAATTCCTTTGCTTTCGGCGGGCTGAACGCCGTGCTGGTGGTCAGGCGCTACCGGCCTTGATCGCGGCGGTGCCGCAGTGGCACCATCGCCAGGCATGAAAGGGGGCGTCGATGGCTGAGTTGCGCACGATCCGCCTGTCGCCTGAAGACAATGTGGTCATTGCCGTCGACCAGATCGCGCCGGGCGCCGCGGCCGCGGGGCAGACCGCCTCCGAGCGCATTCCACGCGGCCACAAAATGGCAATCGCCGCGATCCGTGAAGGCGAGCCGGTGCGCAAATACGGCCAGATCATCGGCTTCGCCTCCAGGCCGATCACGCCCGGGCAGTGGGTGCACGAGCATAACGTGGCGATGCGCGATTTCGCGCGCGACTACCGCTTCTGCGAGGACGCCAGGAACGATGAAGTGCTGCCGGTGGAACTGCGCGCGACCTTCGAGGGCTATCTGCGTCCGAATGGGAAGACCGGCACGCGCAACTACATCGGAATTCTGACCTCAGTGAACTGCTCGGCCTCGGCGGCAAAATTCATCGCCGAGGCAGTGAACCGGTCCGATATCCTCGAGGATTATCCGGAAATCGACGGCGTCGTCGCCTTTGTGCACGGCTCCGGCTGCGGCATGGCCGCGTACGGTGATGGCTGGGAGCTGTTGCGCCGCACGCAATGGGGCTACGCGACGCATCCCAATCTGGGCGGCGCGCTGATGGTCGGCCTGGGCTGCGAGGTGTTCCAGATCGATCGTATGAAGGATGAATACGGCTTGGTCGAAGGCGATCATTTCCAGACCATGACGATCCAGGCGACCGGCGGCACCAAAAAGACCGTCGCCGAAGGCGTCGAGCGCATCAAGGCGATGCTGCCGCTCGCCGCCAAGGCGAAACGAGAGACCCGGCCGGCCTCCGAGATCACGCTCGCGCTGCAATGCGGCGGCTCCGACGGCTATTCCGGCATCACCGCCAATCCGGCGCTCGGCGCTGCGGTCGACCTGCTGGTCAAGCATGGCGGCACCGGCGTGCTGGCTGAGACGCCGGAAATCTACGGCGCCGAGCATCTGCTCACCCGGCGCGCGGTCTCGCCCGCGGTCGGCGAGAAGCTGGTCGAGCGCATCCGCTGGTGGGAGGACTACACCGCGCGTAACGGTGGCGAAATGAACAACAATCCGGCGCCCGGCAACAAGGCCGGCGGGCTGACCACCATTCTGGAGAAGTCGCTCGGCGCAGCGGCAAAAGGCGGCTCGACCACGCTGCGCGCCGTCTACGAATACGCGCAGCCGGTGACGGACAAGGGTTTCGTGTTCATGGACACGCCGGGTTACGACCCGGTCGGCGCCACGGGGCAGGTGGCGGGCGGCTGCAACGTGATGTGCTTCACGACGGGGCGCGGCTCGGCGTTCGGCTGCAAGCCGACGCCCTCGATCAAGCTCGCGACCAATACGCCGATGTACGAGCGCATGACCGACGACATGGACATCAACTGCGGCGATATCCTCGACGGCATTCCGGTCGCCGAAAAGGGTCGGCAGATTTTCGACAAGGTGCTCGCGGTCGCCTCCGGCGCGCATACCAAGTCCGAGGATCTCGGTTATGGCGATCTCGAATTTGTGCCGTGGCAGATCGGCGCGGTGATGTAAGGGGCAAGCGAGGCATGGCAAATCTTTTCGATCTGAAGGGAAAGGTCGCCTTTGTGACGGGCGGCAATGGCGGCATCGGCCTCGGCATGGCGAAGGGCCTGGCGGCGGCGGGCGCGGCGGTGGTCATTGCCGGCCGCAACAAAAGCAAGGCCGAGGCCGCACTCAAAGCGTTGCAGGCGGCCGGTGGCAAGGCCGAGTTCGCCGAATTCGACGCGCTGCAGGAGAAGTCCTGCAAGGATGCCGTCAATCGCGCCGCCGAAACGTTTGGTCGGCTCGACATTCTGGTGAACAACGCCGGCATGTCCATCCGCAAGCAGCCGGAAGACCTCACGACCGCCGACTGGCATGCGGTGATGGACACGAACCTGACCGCGGCCTTTGTCTGCTCGCAGGCCGCCTATGCGCACATGAAGACGGGCGGCGGCGGCAAGATCATCAATATCGGGTCGATGATGTCGATCTTCGGCGCGGCCTATGCGGCGCCTTACGCCGCGAGCAAGGGCGGCATCGTGCAGATGACGCGGGCGATGGCGACGGCCTGGGCCAAGGACAACATCCAGGTCAATTCGATCCTGCCGGGCTGGATCGACACCGACCTGACCCGCGCCGCGCGCGGGCAGGTTGCCGGTCTCAACGAGCGCGTCCTGGCGCGCACGCCGGCGGCGCGCTGGGGCAGCCCGGACGACTTTGCGGGCATCGCGGTGTTCCTTGCCTCGCGGGCTTCCGATTTCGTCACCGGTGCCGCGATCCCGATCGACGGCGGTTACTCGATCCAGGCATGACGACATGACCGTCCGTCATATTGACCACATCCTGATCGCGATGCCGGCCGGCCGCGAAGACGACGCCCGCGCGTTCTATCACGGCATCCTTGGCCTGACCGAAGTAGCGAAGCCGCAGGAGCTTGCCGGCCGTGGCGGCTGCTGGTTCGAGACCGGTGCCTTGCAGGTTCATCTCGGCGTCGAAAAAGATTTCAGGCCGGCGCGCAAGGCGCACCCGGCCTTCATCGTCGACGACCTGGCCGGAATGGTGCGCAAGGCCAGGGAGTCCGGCTGCACGGTGACGGAAGACGAGCCGCTGCCCGGCTGTGAGCGTCGCCACGTCCACGACCCGTTCGGCAACCGCATCGAGCTGATCGAGCCGCACGCGCGTCAGGGCGGGCAGATATAGCCGGGGCCGCTCGGATTTGGGAAACAGCCGACCGAGGCAGGCAGGACGTATTTGGGCAGCCAGAGCACGACCGACGGGAAAAAGATCATGAACGTGATCGTGGTCAGGAACACCACGTAGATCGGTAACGCAGCCCGCAGCGCCTGCGAGAAACGCACGCCGACGAATTTGGATGCCATCAGCATTACCAGTCCGTAAGGCGGGGTGATGAGCCCGAACGCGAGAGTCGCGATCAGCACCACCCCCATGTGAACCGGATTGATATGGCCGGCGTCTGTCAGCGTGTTCACCAGCGGCATGAAAATGATGATGGTCGGTACCGGCTCGATGAAGTCGCCGATCACGGTAAACAGCAGCACCATCAGCAACATGATCAAATGCGGATCGGTTCCGGCAATGTCGGTGATCCATTCGGCGATGACGATCGCACCGCGCAAATAGGCGAACAGCCACCCGAAGGCGTTGGCGGCGCCGATAGTAATGAGCGGCAGGGAGAAGATCAGGCCCGCCATGCAGAAATCATAGGGCAGGAATTTGAGATGGCCGCGATTGAGTGCGGGGATAATGGCGAAGATGATGTAAACGACCGCGACCACGCCGGCTTCGGTCGGCGTGAACCAGCCCGTGAGAATGCCACCGAGCAGGATGACCGGGATCATCATCGGCAGCGATGCATCCCTCATTGCAAGCGCCACGTCGCGAAACGGCGCGCGAGGACGCTGGATGCCGCGCGGGCCGAAGAAATAGCAGAAGATCATCAGGCCGAAACCGATCATCAGTCCGGGCACGACGCCAGCCATGAACAGGCCGGCGATCGAGACGTTGCCGATCGCGCCGTAGACCACCGCGGTGATGCTCGGTGGCACCAGCGCGGCGATGGTCGAGGCGGAGGCGATGATGGCGGCGACGAAAGGCGGGTCATATCCTTCGCGCTTCATCGGGCCGCCGAGCGCGCGGCTGATCACGGCGACGTCGGCTGTCGTCGAGCCTGACATCTCCGAGAAGAACATGCTGAACACAGTGACGACCTGCGAGAGTCCGCCGCGCACATGGCCGACCAGCGCAAGCGAGAGGTTCACCACACGCACCACCACGTTGGCAGAGCTCATCAGCTCGCCGACAAGAAGGAAAAACGGAATCGCCAGCAGCGCCTCGGAGTCCATGCCGTCGAACATCTTCTGGATGATCGCGACGTGCGAAACTTCGGTAAATGACGCGCAGATCAACACGCCACCAAGCAGCGAGAACGGCACCGGCACGCCGAGATAGCCGAACAGCAGGAACAGAAACGTCATCAGGCCGAGGACAAATGCGGAATCCATCAGCGCAGCCCTTCGCCTGCGATCGTGATCGGTGCGATATGCGCAACCTCTTCCGGCGACTCGTGGCGATCGAAGCCGTTACGCAGGCCATTGACCAGTTGTTCGACGCTGAACAGAACGACAAGCACGCCACAGATCGGAATGGCCGCATAGAGCGATGCGATTGGCGTCATGGACGGCATGCGAAAGCTGGAGAACCCGCGCAGGAAATTCAGGTAGCCGAAATAGATGAAACATAGGCCCACCCCGATGACGACTGAGCGAATAACCACCTCGACAGCCATTCGTGCCTTGCCGTCCAGGGCTTCGGCAATGGCCGTCAGGTACAGATGATCATTGCGCCGGGTGGCCGCCGCCGCGCCAAAGAAGATCGCGTAAATGAAGAATGTCGAAGTCACCTCCTGCAACCAAAGCCAAGGATGTCCAATGGTGCGGGTGACGATGTCGAAAATGACTGTTGCGCAGAAGCTGAAGAGCAATAGGCCACACAGCATCATCAAGACGAGTTCGAGCCCATCGAGGCAGCGCCACTTAAGATGGCGCTGCCGTTGCGAGACGAGCTTGTCCGCGACGCTCATGAGATCTCCCGGATCCAAGAGAGAAGGGGACCGGATGGCCGGTCCCCTCGGATCGCCGCTACTTCACCGCCTGGATCAGTTCCTTGATCTTCACCGCATGCGGGCCAAGCTCTTTGGCGAATTTGTCCAGCAAGGGCTGGGCGGCCTTCTGGAAGCCGGACTTGTCGACATTATCGACGATCTTGACGCCGAGCTTCTTGAGCGAGTCAGCTGACTCATGTTCGAGCTCGAACGCTTTGATCGGCTCGGTTCGGCCGGCTTCGTCTGCGGCAGCCTGGACCCACTGTTTCTGTTCGTCGGTCAGGCTCTTCCAGAGCTTGTCGCTGACCCAGATCAGGTTGTTGTTGGCCTCGTGGCCGGTCAGGGACAGCACGGGAGCGACTTCATAGTGCTTGTTGGCCTGGTAGATGTTGACGCCGTTTTCGGCTACGTCCACCACGCCGGTCTGCAGCGACGTATAGACGCTGCCGAACGGCATATGCACGGTCTGAGCGCCATAGGCCGGGAACGTCGCATCCTCGGTTGGCGTGGCCTGTACGCGCACCTTGAGGCCCTTCATATCCTCGACCTTGGTGATCGGCCGCTTGCTGTACATGTGACGCAGACCGAGAGTGATCACGGCGAGAACGTGGGCCCCTTGCACAGTCTGTTCGACCATGTCCCTGACGGCTTTGGTGACGCCGGGGTCAGCCAGTGATTTGACGAGGTGCTCTTCCGAGCGGAACAGGAAGTGCAGCGACATCACACCGGCTTCGGGCGCCAGCGTTGCGGCGTTGGCCGACGAGCTGATGCAGAACTCGACGTCGCCGGCCTTCACCAGCTGAAGAACCTGCGGCTCCTGTCCAAGCTGCGCGCCGGGATACTGGTCAACCAGCATCGTTCCCTTGCTGAGCTCCTTGAGCTTCGCCGAGAAGACATCGCCGGCGAATCCATACCCTGTCGATTTCGGCTGGTCATAAGCGAAGCGGTAGTGTTTGGCGGTTTGTGCCGGCGCGGACGATGTCCACACCGCGGCCAGCATGCAGCCGGCAATCACAGCGAGAGTGTGTTTCATACGTTTCCCCCAAGTGAACTATTCTGAGCTTTTTTGGCGCCCTTGTTGGGGATTAGATACCATTGGGAAAGACCGGGCAATGAAACAATCGCCACCGCTCGGCAAAGCAGAAGGCTGCCGCCAGTTTCATGGTTGTCGGGGCGGCCTTCCGTCCCATACCGGGTGGGCGAAGGCTCTGCCGCTGGCTAAAGCGTGCGGGGTTTCCTGGCCGGCAAATGACGTTGCGTCGTGCGCGCCCTTTTCTTCAGGAATGCGGCACAAAACGCGAGGTCGAGCATCCGGTAATCGTTGGTGATCTCGTCGCCCTTGGCAATGTCGCGGCAGGCCACGATATGGCCGTTGCGCCAGCAGGTATTGGCGCTGTGCGAATGGTTGATGTGGTGGTCGTGGTCGGCAGTCAGCAAGATTTCGCCGTCGACGCGGTAGCCATAGCGCAGGACGTAGGTGCGCGCCTGTTTCGGCAGCTTGGCGAATTCGCGCGGCGACCAGGCGCGGTCGAAACCTTCGACGAAGCGCCACACCTTGGTGCCCTTGCGGATATATTCGCCGGCGAACACCCCAAGGCCGTGGATCGTCGACTTGTCGAGGTAGGTTTTGACCAGCAACATGGCTGTTCGGTGACACCAGGAATCGCATGATGATATCCTTGCGCCCAACGCCGACAAGGGCGACCGCCAAGTCACCCACATAAGTCATGCCAGCAAATCCACCTATGAGTGCAGCTCCCGATACGTTCCGCATCGGCACCGGTGCCGGCTTTTCCTCCGACCGGCTCGATCCGGCCATCGATCTGGTGATGCGCGGCCGGCTCAACGCCGTCGTGCTCGAATGTCTCGGCGAGCGCACCGTCGCCTTTGCCCACCGCGACCGCATGGCCGACCCCAAGCGAGGCTATAATGCACATCTGCAGCGGCGGATGAAGGCGCTGCTGCCGGCCTGCCGCGCCGCGGGGACGACGCTGATCACCAACATGGGCGCGGCCAATCCCCGCGCCGCCGCCGAACTGACGTTGGCGATCGCGCGCGAACTGTCGCTCAAGGGCCTCAAGATCGCCTGCATCGAAGGCGATGATGTTTCCAGTTTGGTGCCGCGCGACGCGCCGTTCATGGACGAGCCGGGCCGGCTTTCCGACATGACGCTGCCGGCCGTCGGCATGAATGCCTATCTCGGCGCCGACGCCGTCCTGCCGGCGCTTGCGGCCGGCGCCGATGTCGTGATCGGCGGACGTCTGTCGGACCCTTCGATGTTCGTGGCGCCGCTGGCGCGGCATTTCGGCTGGGATCTTGCCGACCCCACGCGCATCGGCGCAGGGACGCTGGTAGGGCATTTGCTCGAATGCGGAATGCAGGTCACCGGCGGCTATTTCGCCGACCCGGGCGTCAAGGACGTGCCGGACCTTGCGCGCTGCGGCTATCCGATCGCTGAGGTGGGCGCCGATGGCTCGGCGGTCATCACCAAGCTATCCGGCACCGGCGGCTGCGTTACGCCGGCGACGGTGAAGGAGCAACTGC